>NZ_JAMYSA010000002.1:0-184635 GCF_040321735.1 Mesorhizobium sp. M0293 | reverse complement strand
CCTCCGATCATTCAGAGGTCCTCTCAGAATCGATTTCCGCACACCACACAAGAGTCCGTTTGTACTCATGTGCGATTCCCCTGCCCCTTGCGGGGGAGATGCCCGGCAGGGCAGAGGGGGGTGCTGTCCCGCTATGCGATCGAGTAAGCGGCTGGAGTACCGATGACACTTGAACTGAGTGCGCACGACCGATCCATGCTCGACGGCGAGCAAGGCCCGTCCGCAGCCGCTGCCATGAAAATCCTGGTCGCTTTTTCCAATGCGATCGGGGCAGGCAGTTTGCTCGACATTGCCGGCGCCCATATCGATGGCTGTCTCTACCACGGCAAGGCCGGTCTCGATTTCGTGGAACGGCTGGTTGAGGGCGGCGGCTGCGTCCAGGTGCCGACGACATTGAACGTCGGTTCGTTCGACCTCATCCATCCCGGCATGGTGAAGATGCCAGCGGCGGAAGAGGTGCCTGCGCGACGGTTGATGAAGGCGCATCTGGAGCTCGGTTGCCAGGCGACATTTACTTGCGCGCCCTATCAAACGCGGTTCCGGCCAGCCTTCGGCCAGCAGATCGCCTGGGGCGAATCCAACGCCATCGTCTTTGCCAATTCGGTGATCGGCGCGCGCACCAACCGCTATGGCGATTTCATCGATCTGTGCTGTGCCATGAGCGGGCGCGCGCCGGCCTGGGGGCTGCATTTGAGCGAGAACCGGCGCGGCCGAATCCTGTTCGAGCTGGCAATTGCTGACCTGGAGCCGAGCGACAGTCTGTTCGTCGGCATCGGGCTGGTGATCGGGCAAGCGAGTGGCGACCGCATTCCGGTGATTGCAGGCCTGCCGCAGCCGCGCGACGAGGATCAGCTGAAGGCGCTGGGTGCGGCGGCGGCAACGACCGGAGCGGTGGCGCTGTTCCATGCGGTCGGCGTCACGCCGGAAGCCAGCACGCTCGACGAGGCCTTCCACGGTCATGTGCCAGAGGAGACGATCCGCATCACCCGTACCGATATCGACCATGCGCTGGCCAAGTTGTCTGGAGTGCCCGATGGTGCGCCGCTGGCGGCAGTATCGCTCGGCACGCCGCATTTTTCGCATGAGGAATGGATGCGGCTGTTGCCGCTGCTGCGAGAGATCGCGCCAGGCAGGCGCATCCCGATCTATGTCAACTCCGGCCGCGCGACGCTGACGCGATTGCAGGAGGAGGGAGCGCTTGATGGCATGGAGGCGTTCGGCCTGATCCCGGTCGCCGATACCTGCACCTATGTCACTGCGATCCTCGAACGTCTCGACGGCGTGGTGATGACCAATTCCGGCAAATGGGCACATTATGCGCCCGGCAATATCGGCGTGTCCGTGGCCTTCGCCGAGATGAAGGATTGCATCCGCTCCGCAGCGGTTGGGCATGTCGTGCGGGGCGCCTCATGACGCGACCGGTGGAACGAACCGGTACCTTCCAATTGGCGGGCGCGGCCGAGGGTCAGGCGCTGGTGTTTTCGCAGCCGCTCAGCTTCTGGGGCGGCATCGATGCCGTAACCGGCGACATAATGGACCATTCGCATCCGGGCCTAGGCCAGAATGTCGCCGGCAAGATCCTGGTCATGCCGAGCGGGCGCGGGTCGTCGTCTTCGTCTTCGGTGCTAGCCGAAGCGATCCGTCTGGGAACGGCACCGGCCGGCATTCTCCTGGAACGCCCGGACCCGATCCTGGCGGTCGGCGCCATCGTCGCCGAATTCCTCTACAATATTCGCATGCCGCTGGTGGTGTGCGACATTGCCGGCATAACCTCAGGCGACAGGATTACCATCGCTATCGGGACGGATGGCCCGGCGATCGTCAGCGTTCACCCCGCCATCAATCCCGCGGCGCCACGCCGCCAGTAGGCAGCGGCCAGCGTCTCATCGCGGCCGAGTCCCAGTGTGCCGCGCCAGTGCTCGCGAACGATCTTGGCGGCGGTCGCTTCCGCCGCGAACCAGCCGAAGGCCGAGCCGCCCTGCGGCCACGCCGCGGAGCGCACGGCCTCGGTCAGCAGTCTGTCTTCACCCGCCGGCACGCCGTCCCGTGTCAGCCAATGCAACTCGATGCCCGTGGCGTTGGCGATCTCCTGCCTTTCGCCATCATTAGCGATTTCGACAAAGGCGACGCCCTTTGTTTCGGCTGGCAGCGTTTCCAGCAGTCGCGCCAGCGCCGGCAGCCCGGTTTCATCGGCACCCATCACATACCATTCTGCTTGCCGCACCGGACGGCCGACTGGCCCCATGATGCCGATTTTCATGCCTGATACCGCCTGCATGGCCCAGCTCGAGCCAACGCTCTCGCCGGGATGGATTAGGAAGTCGACATCGATCACGCCCTTGGCCACGTCGAGCGCGCGGATGGTGTAGACGCGCGCCACCGGCCGCCGGTCATCGGCGGGCCAGACCGGCAAGCCATTGCCGCCGAGCACCGGCCACAGCGGAGCGGGCACCTCCCTGGTCGGAAACAGCATACGGATATGCATGCCGCCGAATTTGGCGAAGCGGCCGAGATTCTCGCCGGCCAGACGGATGCGGCGCATATGTGGGGTCAGGTCGCGTACGTCCGTCACCACCACTTCGCGGAACTGGGCGAGGCTGGTCTCATTGGCGAGATCGCCGGTCCAGACGATCTCGGGATTTTCGTCCCTGGCATAGACCTGGATCGCGGTGGCCAGCAGGTCCTTGATGCGGGCCAACCCGTCGCGGTCGGCGGCATTGGCCCGCATCACCAGCCGTTCCACGTCGATAGAGGCGTCGCCGAAGGCGAAGCGGAAATCGATGCGCTGGCCGTGTTGTGAAGCATCGGCCTCGAAGCTCTGCAGCCTGTCGCTGATGCGGTCCATGTAGGCGGGCAGGTGCCGCAGGTCGAGGCGGGCCTCGCAGGTCAGTTCGCTTGCAGATGCTTCGCTCATTCTCAGCCTCCGATCCTGCCAGTGAGAGCTACCTTGAAGGTGCGGCCCTTGCCTTGTTCGGTTGCGGCCGTGGTCGACCATGCGCTTTGCGGGTCGGTATAGGCGGTGTTGAAGAGATTATCGACGCCGAAATCGAGCCGTGCGTTGTCGTTGACGCGCCAGTTGGCGAAGACGTTGACCAGATCGAAGCCGTCGTCGACGATCGGCACGGCGTTAGGATTGGTGCGGCTGGTGCGGGTGATCTTGCCGACGCTGAGATATTGCGCGCCGACGGTGAGCTGGTCCTCCAGCATGCGGAAGCCGATGGTGGCCGAGAAGCGGTCAAGCGGCGTGTTGTTCAGCGCCTGGCCGGAATAGACGCCGCTGACGACCTTGGCGTCGATCAGCGCACCGGCAAGGTTCACAAAGCCCCAGTTGTAGTCATAGACCATCTCGGCCTCGACGCCCTTGAGGCGGGCGTCGCCGATGTTGATCGCCGTGCGCGGCAGGACGGTGAGGTCAACGTCGATGTAGTCTTCGACGGCGGTGTGGAAGACGTTGAGCTTGGCGCGCAGCCGGTCGCCCGCCGCCAGCAAATCGTCATATTTCACGTTGATGCCGGCCTCCCAGTTCTTCGCCGTCTCGGGCTGCAGCAGAAGATTGGGCCGGTATGTATCACCGCCGCCATGGGCGCCGCCGCCGCGGAAGACATCCTGCAGACCCGGCGCCCGGTAACCTTCGGAATAGGTGCCGTAGAGCTGGAAACCGTCGAACGGAGTGACGCCGACGGTGAGACGCGGGGACCAGCGGTCGCCGGAGATCGAGGCTTCCTGCGGCGACGGGATGCGCGTTTCGCCATCGAGTTGGTAGCCGTCATAGCGCATGGCCGCGATCACCTGCAGCCAGTTCTGATAGTCGCCCTGCCATTGCAGGAAGCCGCCATAGCCCTGCTGCTCGCCAGCGCCGAAATGCGCCGCTTCCGACGATGCTTCGAGATAGTAATAATCGAGCCCGTAGGTCAGTGTGTGGGCAAGCCCCCAGGCGCCGAAGCGCGAGGAGTTCCTCACATTGAAGCCTGTCGTGGCGACGTCGTAGAAGCGGAAGTTGCCGATCGCCGAGGTGGGCCAGACCTGCGTCTGCTCGGCGCGGGTGCGGTTGTGGTAGGCATTGGCACTGAAGTCGATCAGGTTGTTGTCCTCAGGCTTCCAGGTGTAGGCAGCTGTGTAGGTCTGGTTGGTGGTGTTGGTGTCGTAGCGGCTCAGCGTCGGCGAGGTCGAGCCGCTCGATCCGGTGATCTGGTCGTTGTAGCGCTGCAGGATGGCGCCGAGCTTCAGCTCGTGGCCATCGGCCGGCCGCAGTGTCGTCTTCAGATAACCGCTGGTCACCCGCTCGCCGGTCCATGGCACGGCGTCGCCATTGCCGTCGGTGTAGCTGTCGCGGTCACGGTATATGAGATTGCCGATGATGTCGGCGTCGTCGCTGAAGCGGTAAGCGCCGGTGGTGCTGGTGGTGAAGCCGTCACCATTGTCCTCGTAGCCGAGCTTTTCGCTCAGCGCCCAGCGCTCGTCCTTCTTGAGGAAGTCGCCGGCGTCCTTGGTCTCGAAGGAGACGACGCCGCCGATGCCGCCCGAGCCATAGGCGTTGGAGACCGGGCCGCGAATGACCGTGGCTTCCTTGATCAGGTCCGGCTCGACATAGAACGAGCCCGAACCATGGCCGACTCGCCAGTAATCCTGGCGGGCGCCGTCGAGCGTGACGACGACGCGGCCATACTGTTCCAGGCCGCGAATGTTGATGGCAGTGGCCGGGTCGTCGCCGTTCATCGAGGCGGCGACCCCGGGCGTGGTGCGGAAGATATCGGCGGCGGTGTCGGGCTGGATGCGGTCGAGCTCGTCCTGATCGATGGCGCTGATGGCAGCCATCGATTCGATGACCGCCGTCTTGATCATCGTCGCCGAGATTGTGATCACGTCGAGCATCGTCGCTGGCTGGTTCTGCGCGACACTAGCCGGCGCAAGGCGGCCAGTCTTGGCGGCGACCTTCTTCTCCTGGTCCTGCTCCTGCGCGCTGGCAAGAGGCACGGCGCAGAGGCCGAGAACGAAGGCGAGCGTGGTACTCGCCATCAAGGTCGTATTTGTTGTCGTTGTCATGCAGCCCCCAAGCAAAAGCAAAACTGCTGGCGGTGGCTGAACGGCCTTGGCTGGCGTGATTGAAATCCCTCGACCAGGCAGTCAAGGCATGGGTCACATATTAAAACATGATGACATGAGTCAACTTTAAATTTATAGCCGACCATTATCGAGAAGCATCTGGCACGGGAGCAGCGGCATGATCGGCAGGGCGGGCGAGGGCAGGAGGATCGGGTGGTTGCAACCGGGCAGGCTCGCGGCGGTGCTGCTTCTGGCGCTGTCGGTGCCAGCGCCTTCCTGCGGCTTCAAGGCGCTGGCCGCCGAGACCGTTGTCGATGCGCTGGGGCGAACTGTCGTGCCGGGCGCGGGGACCCGGATCGTGACGCTCGGCTCCGATGTCACCGAGATTGTCCATGCGCTCGGCGCAGGCGAGCGGATCGTCGGTGTCGATCGTGGCAGCAAGTACCCGCCATCCGTGACCGGGAAGCCCAATGTCGGCTATCGCCGACAGCTTTCGGTCGAGGGGCTGGCGAGCTTGCGTCCCGATCTGATCCTGACGGCCGAGGACAGCGGGCCGCCGGAGGCGGTCGAGGTGTTGAAGTCGTTGGCGATCCCGGTCGTCTTTGTCCCGCAGGACAACACCCCGCAAGGCGTTGAGCGCAAGATCACGCTGGTTGCCGCCAGTCTTGGGCTTGAGGACAAGGGCAAGGTGGTTTCCGCCGAGGTGCTCACCGCCTTTCAGGCTGCCGCCGATCTGGCGGCGAAGATCCCGCCGGAGCGGCGCAAGAAGGTGGTGTTCTTCCATGGTCTCGTGAAGTTGAGTGCCGCCGGCGCCGGCACCTCGGCTGACGCCATCATCCGCTATGCCGGTGGCCTCAACCCGATGGACGTCGTGCAGGGCTACAAGCCGGCATCGGAGGAAAAGCTGATCGAGATGGCGCCGGATGTGAACCTGATGATGAGCGACGGCAAGGGCGGTCCCACGCCCGAGCAGGTGTTCGGCAACCGTGCGCTGGCGGCAACGCCGGCGGCGGCCAACAAGGCGCTGGTCGTGCTCGACGGCGCCTACATGATCGGGTTTGGCCCGCGCACATCAGATGCGATCCGCAACCTGGCGAAGGCACTCTATCCCAAGGGATAATGATGCCCCGATGGTCGCAGAAGGCTCGCCTGCGATGGCATCCTCTCGCGGGCGGCCCTGCAGCCTACGATAAAACCTTGTCCGTGCGGATTTCTTCAGATCGGCTCTTGCTCGAACAAACGTGCCGGCTCGGCCCGAAACATTGGCACGATATTCTAAGCCGCGCGGTTGACCGCGAATGCGCTCTCCAGCCTATAATTATACTAAATTCATAGACTAACTGCGAGCGCTCAAACGCTCGCGTGTTGGCTTTGTGAAACCGGCTGCATAAAAGGGAGCGTGTCGATGCCGAAGACAGAATCCAACCCGATCGAGCTTGGCACCAGGGCCGCCGATTTCCTATTGCCTGACGCGCAAGGCGTGCTGCACCGGCTCACCGATTTCGATGCCAAGCCGGCCTTGCTTGTCGCCTTCATCTCCAACCGCTGCCCGTTCGTCGTGCTGATCCGCGAGCAGCTTGCCGCCTTTGCCAGGGACTATGCGAACAAGGGGTTGCAGGTGGTGGCGATCAACGCCAACGACCATGAGGCGCATCCCGAGGAGACGCTTGCCCGCATCGGCGAGGAGGCTGAAAAATTCGGCTATTCCTTCCCCTACCTCAAGGACGCTTCCCAGCAGACGGCCAAGGCCTATGGCGCGGCTTGCACGCCCGACTTCTTCCTGTTCGATGCCGACCGGCGGCTCGCCTATCACGGCCAGTTCGACGATGCGCGGCCGGGCAATGGCAAACCGGTCACCGGTGCTGATCTGCGCGCGGCGGTGGATACGGTGCTGGAGGGCGGCAAGCCCGCGTCAAGCCAAGTGCCATCGATCGGCTGCAACATCAAATGGAGCGCTGGCAACGAGCCGGTGTGGTTCGCAAGCGCCGCTCGCGCCGCTTAGCAATATCGCCCTGTAGCGAACTCAGTCACCGAGCATCCATGCCCAAGCCGCAAAAATCCGCTTCCGACAGCTTGCTGCTCCAGGCCGACGTCCTGGTGTTGGGCGGCGGTCCGTCGGCTGCCTGGGCGGCTGTCGGCGCGGCCGAAAGCGGCGCCAAGGTGGTGCTGGCCGACAAGGGCTATCTCGGCACCAGCGGCGCCACCGCGCCGTCCAACACCGGCACCTGGTGCGTGCCGCCGGGTGACAACAGGCACGCCGTCGTCGAGCGGCGCTGGCAGCGCACCGGCGAACTCGCCGACCCGCGCTGGATGTTGCGCTGCGTCGACACCGCCTACCGCAATCTGCTCAGGCTGTCCGAATGGGGCTATCCGTTTCCGAGCGAGGATGACGGACGCCTCTACATCGCCAATCTGCGCGGCCCGGACTACATGCGCTTCATGCGCCGCCGGGTGCTCCTGGCCGGCGTCACTGTGCTCGACCACCATCCCGCGCTCGAACTTCTGTCCGATGGCGATGCCATCGTCGGCGCCGCCGGTGTCGCCAGGCAGGCCGGTCACGACTGGCGCGTCGACGCCAACGCCGTGGTGCTGGCGACCGGCGGCTGCGCCTTCCGAGAGCGTATCCTCGGCGCGTCCGGCTTGACCGGCGACGGCTATCTGATGGCTGCGGAAGCCGGCGCCAGCCTGTCGGGCATGGAGTTCACCGGCAAGTACACGCTGGCGCCCTATGGTTCGTCGCTGAACAAGGGGCTGCCGTTCCGCTGGGCCTCGTTTCATCGCGAGGACGGTTCGCCCATCCTCGGGCCGACCGGCGAGCCGTTGCGCAATGGCATAGGCGACCGTGAGGAAGAGGTGGCCCGTGCGCTGATCGACGGCCCTGTCTATGCGCGGCTCGATCAGGCCGAACCGGCGCTGCAAGGCTGGTTGCGCCAGGGCCAGCCGAATTGCTTCGTGCCCTATGACCGCGCCGGCATCGATCCGTTCAGCGAACTGTTCCGCATCACCTTGCGCGCCGAAGGCACGGTGCGCGGCACGGGCGGCATCGATATCATCTCCGACGACTGCGCCACCGGCGTGCCCGGCCTCTACGTTGCCGGCGATGCCGCCAGCCGAGAGATCATGACCGGGGCTGTTTCGGGCGGCGGCGCCGTCAATTCGTCGTGGGCGCTGGCCAGCGGCTGGTGGGCCGGTAAGGGCGCCTCTACCCATGCCAAACGTCGAAACGGCAAGGCGTTTCGCAGTGCTGCGCGGTCGCTCGGCCAGGCTGGGTTGCGCCCGGCGGCAACGGCGCACGCCGACATATCGTCCGGCGAAATCATCGAGGCGGTGCGTAGCGAAGTCACGCCGCTCGACAAGAATTTCTTCCGCTCTGGCGAGGGCCTGGAGAAAAGCAGCGAGCGGCTGGAAGGTGTCTGGCGCGACGTGCGCGACCATCTGCAGGGCGAGGGGGTGGATCGAGTCCGCACCCGCGAGGCGGCATCGATCGCCGCCGCCGGGCGCTGGTCGGTGGCCGCCGCCCTGCATCGCACGGAGAGCCGTGGCATGCATCGCCGTACCGATCTGCCGGGCAAGAGCCCGGCCTTGGCGCACCGGCTGGTGATCACGGGGGTCGATGAGTTCCGCATTGCAGGCGCGCCCGCGCGGCTGGCGGAGCTGGCGTCATGATCGAGATCGTCTCGGCCACGCGCTGCGTCGAATGCGACATCTGCGTCAAGGTCTGCCCCGCCAACGTCTTCGACGCGACCGACAACGGCGTGCCGGTGATCGCCCGCCAGGACGACTGCCAGACCTGCTTCCTCTGCGAGATCTATTGCCCGACCGACGCGCTTTATGTGGCCGAATTCGCCGAAGGGCCGACCGGCATCACCGAGTTAGAGGCCGACGCACGCCAGCTGTTCGGCTCCTATGCCCGCGCCCTCGGCTGGAAGCGCGGCAAGGCCGGCGGCTCGGAGTTTGACCCGACGCACCGCATCCGCGTGGCGCAGTGAACCGATCGGAGACAGACATGAATCGCATCATCGTCAGCGATATCAGCAAGACTTTCCAGCTCAAGCCGGGGCAGTTCGTCACCGTCGACGGCGAGGCGACGGACCGCGTCACCGTGCTCGATGGCGTCGATCTTTCCATCCGCAAGGGCGAGTTCATCACGCTGGTCGGACCCAGCGGCTCGGGCAAGTCCGTGCTGCTCGACATTATCGGCGGGCTGACGCAGGCGACCGGTGGCGACGTCCAGCTCGACGGCAGGCGCATTACAAGGCCCGATCCCAAGACCGGCTATGTCTTCCAGCAATATGCATTGTTTCCCTGGCGCACGGCGCTCGCCAACATCGAATATGCACTGGAAGTGCGCGGCGTCGCCAAGGCCGAGCGCACCGCCACCGCGCGCCATCTGTTGGCGCTGTTCGGGCTTGCCGGCTTCGAAGACCGTTTCCCCAACCAGCTTTCCGGCGGCATGCAGCAGCGCGTCGCGATTGCGCGTGCGCTGGCCAGCAATCCGGAAGTGCTGCTGATGGACGAACCGTTCGCGGCGCTCGACCAGCAGACGCGCGAGCTGCTGCAAGGCGAACTGTTGCGGATCTGGGGCAAGATCAAGACGACGGTGATCTTCGTCACCCACTCGATCGACGAGGCAATCTTCCTTGCCGACCGCGTCGTGGTGATGACCGCGCGGCCGGGCACAGTGAAAGAGATCATCGACATCGACCTGCCCCGGCCGCGCGACGGCGACATCCGAGCCAGCGCTGAATTCAACACCTATCGCGCCCGCGTCTGGGATGTGCTGCGCGACGAGGTCAACAAGGCGCAGAAGGACTGGACCCTGTCGCCAGCCTTCAGTCACTGAGGAGCTGGACCCATGGCTTATCTGACCGAAAAGTTTGGCACTGCTGGAGCCCTTGATCTGTTTGCCGGAGCTGGCGAAACGGTAGCCGCCGCCAGAGTCCCCGCGATCAAGGCTCACAGCGCCAAAGCCCGGCGCAAGACAGCGAGCCACGGCACCTTTGTCTACGGCCTGCCGCTGCTCGGGCTGTTTTTCCTGCTGTGGGAGATCGCGCCACGGCTTGGCTGGCTGAACCGCATCTTCTTTCCGCCGCTGAGCGAGGTGCTGGTCGCCTGGTGGGCCCTGCTCGCCTCGGGCGTGCTGGTAGAGCACATCGGCATCAGCCTGCAGCGCGCGGCCATCGGCTTCGCGCTCGGTGTGGTGGTCGCCATTCCGCTCGGCCTGTTGATGGGGCGCTATTCGCTGTTCGAGAAGGTCAGCGATCTCCTGGTGCAGACGCTGCGCAACACCTCGCAATTCGCGCTGCTGCCTCATTCTTTTGCTCGGCATAGGCGAAGAATCAAAGGTGGCGATCACCTTCTACTCCTCGGTCTTTTTTCTTCTCGTCAATACGATCAGCGGCGTGAAGTCGGTCGATCCGCTGCTGATCAAGGCGGCGCGCTCGATGGGCACGTCCGATTTCGATCTGTTCCGGAAGGTCATCCTGCCGGCCAGCATTCCTTCGATCGTCGCCGGCGCTCGGCTGGCGGTGAAATCCTCGCTGTTCGCGGTGATCGGCGCCGAGATGCTGGCGGCCAAATCCGGCCTCGGTTTCCTCATCCAGAACTCGCAGCTGATGATGGAAACGGCCGACATGTACGCCGGCATCCTGACCCTCACCGTCATCGGGCTGACCGTCAACTACCTGCTCGTCTGGTTCGAGCGTTGGGCGACCGCCTGGAAGAGCCAGTCCGAGACTTCGCTCATTTAAGCCTCTCATTCATCCCAATCAGGAAGGATTTTTCCATGTCCAGCATCTCGTTCGACGGTTTTCGCCGGCTGCTCCTGAAGGGCGCCATTGCTGTCGTCATCGGCCTTGGCGGCATGCCTGCCTTTGCGCAGGACAAGCCAGATGTCATCCGCATCGGCAGCACGGCGCCCGGGCACCTCAAATTCATTCTCGCCCAGAAGGACGGCTGGTGGGAGAAGGAATTCGCCAAGGACGGCATCAAGGTCGAACTGGTGACCTTCAATGGCGGCTCGGAGGCGACGACGGCGCTGGCCACCGGCGCGATCGAGTTCACCTACACCGGCAACAATCCGGCGCTGCGCGTCGCGGCGTCCGGTGCCGATGTCAAGCTGATCGGTGTGTCGAGCTACGTGAAGGCAGGCGGCTCTTACATCATCGTCAAAGCCGACTCGCCGCTGAAGACGCTGCAGGATCTCAAGGGCAAGAAGGTCGCCTATCTCACCGGCACGGTGCGGCATTCGAATTTCAGCAAGGCGCTGAACAGCATCGGCCTGAGCACGAATGATGTCGAAGGGCTGAACCTGCCTTTCGAGGCGTCCGGTCCGGCGTTGCTGCGCGGCGATATCGACGCCATCGTCGAGACGGATTCGACGGCGGCAAAGCTGGTCGATACCGGCGAGGCGCGCGTGCTCTTCGACACCGGCACGCATCCGGAATGGAGCGTGCCGAACGTCATCTCGGTCAACGGCGCCTTCGCGGCAAAGTACCCCGATCTGGTCAAGCGGCTGCTCAAGGTCGATATCGAGATTTCGCGCTGGGCCGACGCGCACCCCGACGAGACAATCAAGACCTTTGTCGAGGCGACCAAGTCGTCGGAAAAATCCGTGCGCAAGACCTATGCCGACGGCGTGTTCCACCAGGACCCGAAACTCACCGACGATGCGATCGCCGCCTTGCAGGGCGAGGAGAAGTTCATGGCGAGCGCCGGGCTCCTGAAGGGTTCGATCGACTACGGCAAATGGGTGGACAAGAGCTTTGTCGATGCCGCTGGCGCGGAAGTCGCTGCCGTCCAGTAGATCGGAAAGACCGAGCGGGGCGGGCGCCTTTTGGCGCGCCGCGCCGCTCGGTCGGTCCGTCAGATCTCCGGGATGTTTTCCTTGAAGATCACCTGCAGCCTCGGCTGATGCAGTTCATAGGGCAATCCCCGGACCGCATGGGTCAGAGTGTTGAGCGCTTCGCGGGCTTCGACGCGCGGGTTCTGGTCGATGACCGCGTCGAGCGTACCGTCGAGCAGAAGGTCTTTCGTGCCGTCCGTCACCTCATGGCCGAGGAAGACCATGGACTGGGCGCGGCCGCGTTCCTTGAGCGCGCGGGCGATGCCGGTGTTGCCGGCGCCGACATTGTAGATCGCGGCAAGGTCGGGGTGCCGCTCCAGCAGGGCGGACGCTTCCGAATAGGCCTTTTCGCGGTCGTCGAGCATTTCGCGCATCTCGACGATCTGCAGATTGGGCGATTCCTCCGCCAGGATATGGCGGAACCCCATCTCGCGCTCTTCGTGGCCGCGATAGGAAAGCGAGCCGGCGAACAGCGCCACCTTGCCAGGACGCCCTGATCCCATGAAGCGGTTGAGCAGATAGCCGGCCAGCCGCCCGGCGGCACGATTGTCGATGCCGATATAGGCGACCCTCGGCACATGCAGGATGTCGGAGGCGATGGTGACCACCTTGATGTCGTTGGCCGACAGCGAGCGGATCGCCTCGCGCACTGTCGGGTGGTCGAGCGCAATGACGCCAACGCCTTGCGTCTGTCCGCGTAAGTCCTGCAGCAGGCGGGCGAGGCCGTCCGGGTTGAACCCTTC
This sequence comes from Mesorhizobium sp. M0293, assembly GCF_040321735.1. NCBI lineage: Bacteria > Pseudomonadati > Pseudomonadota > Alphaproteobacteria > Hyphomicrobiales > Phyllobacteriaceae > Mesorhizobium > Mesorhizobium sp. M0293. The sequence goes on along the minus strand of NZ_JAMYSA010000002.1, from coordinate 172,005 downwards.
GATGGTGGCGATGTGCACATCGAGGTCGGGCCGTGACTGCGCCTGCGCCTCGATCTGGCGATGCAGCATCTTGATGAAGGAATTGGTGCCGGCGGGCAGCGCGAAATCGAGCCGGATGACATCACCGGGCAATAACCGCGGCGGCGCCCCGTTCGGGCTTTCGGCGATGTAGCCAAGCCGCTGCGCCATTTCGAGCACGATTTCACGCGTGCGCGCACGCACGCCGGGGCGATTGTTGAGCACTCGGTCGACCGTGGCGGCCGAGACACCGGCTTCCCGGGCTATGTCAGTCAGGGTGGACCGCACCGTTTTTCATCTCCTGCCTGCGTCAGATCGGCGGGCGACGGCTTTCCCGCCATCCGCGATTCTGATGGGAAATGATGTATCCGCCCTTGGCCGATGCGCAAGCCGCCGGGCTAAATCAAATGATCCGGCCGGGCTATGCGGGGGCGGGAAGAGGCGTTTTCCCTCAAATCGAGGCATCAGGAGTGACGTATGGATCCCGGTTTCGCGCATTTCCTCGCCCTACTTGCAATGTTGTGAGGTCTTTTGATTATTTATGATGTTGACAGGCTTCCCGTGCTGCCGTCAATATCCCTCATAGGGTCGTGGAGGAAACGTGACCCTGAGGGAGGAGTTTCAATGTCTGACTTGATCCGCATCTCGCGGCGTCGCTTGCTGACGTCCGGAGGAAAGGCGGCCGTGATCATGGCCGCCACTGGCATTGCGCCGCAATTCATTCGTCCCGGCCGAGCCTATGCGGCCGACGCGCTGGCGCCAGGCATGATCGGCGGCCCGACGGGCTTCGATGGTGCCGAGCGCTATCAGTATGGCGCCGACACGCCGGAAGGCCGCGCCATCGAGGCGGCCAAGGCGCTGAAGGACGCCGGCAAAGCGCCGGCCAAGATCGTGCTCGGCCTGTCGGATGGCTCGATCGGCCAGCTCACACAGCCGTTCCCGGCCGGCGCGCCGTCGATCAAGGACCTGTGGGAAAAGGAGACCGGCATCCCGATCGAAATCGTCGGTCTGCCGAACGGCCAGGAATTCACCAAGACGATGCAGGACATCTCCACCAAGGGTGGGGCCTACGACATCTACTCGACCGAGTGGAACCGTCTCGGCGATCTCGCCGAAACCGGCGGCATCGCCAAGCTCGACGACTTCGTCGCGCAGCACAAGCCCGAATGGGACGATCCGGTGACCGGCTATGTCAACGGCGCCAAGGGCGTGTCGCTGCTCAACAAATATCGCGGCTCGAACTATGGCGTGTCGCTGGACGGCGACTTCCAGACCTGGGTTTACCGCAGCGATCTGTTCGGCGACGAAGCCGAGAAGAAGGCCTTCAAGGACAAATACGGCTACGATCTGGCGCCGCCGAAGACCTGGAAACAGCACGGCGACATCGCTGCGTTCTTCCAACGCCCGGACAAGGGACTGTTCGGCTCGACCGACCTGCGCAACCAGGGCTGGGGCTACACCAACTGGTATCAGCGCTATGTCTCGATGGCCTCGCCCAACCAGTTCCTGTTTGGCGACGACGGCAAGCCGATGATCAATTCCGAGCAAGGCATTGCCGCCACCAACGAATATGTCGCGTCGCTCGCGCATCATTCGCCGGATGCGATCTCCTGGGGCTGGCCGGAGCAGTACGGCAATTTCGCCAAGGGCGGCGCGGCGATGACCTGCGCCTTCTCCAACCTGCCGAAATTCCTCGACAATGCCGGCAACAAGGACTCGGCTGTCACGGGCAAGATCGGCTCGATGCTGCCGCCCGGCCGCGAGATCGACGGCAAGCTGATCAGCCGTTCCGTGCTGTGGTTCTCGTTGACCGGCATGGTCTCGTCGCAGTCGAAAAACCAGGAGGTCGCCTATCTCCTGCTGCAATGGCTGGGTTCCGCCCGCATCTACGCCTGGATGAGCGCCAACCCCGGTGGTTATCTGGACCCGTTCCGGCTGTCGGATTTCTCCGATCCGCTGGTGCGCCAGACCTATCACGCCTACCACATGGACGTGGTGCGCGAGACGGTGGCACGCACCGTGCCGACCATCAACTATCCCGGCGCAACCGCCTTCCACAATGCGCTCGACGAGAACCTCATGGCGGCGCTGACCAAGGCAAAGACATCAGAGCAGGCGATGGCCGATACCGAGGCCGAGTGGAAGAAGATCGCCCGGCGCACCGGCGAGGACAAATTGCTCGAAGCCATCAAGACCAACAAGGAGGCCTGGCCGACAGTTCTCGATCCAATCGTCTGATCCTTCTCCCTGGATCACACCGAAGGAGGGGAGGAGCTTGCTTCTCCCCTCCGCCCACAACGCCACCAGCAAAGCCGCCAGATGAAGCGTTCGATTCCTTTCGAGATATTCCGCTACGCCGCGATCTTCGCAGCCATGGCGGTGACGCTGGTGCCAATCCTGTGGATGGTATCGATGGCGTTCAAGCCGATCGCGGAATGGTCAGCGACCGGTGCCGACCTGACATGGTGGCCGAAGAACCCGACGCTCAGCAATTTCCGTTTCGTCTTCGGCGAGTCGACCAACAATCTGATCGTCGCGCTCGACCGTACCGCACTGAAGCCGATCCTCTCATCGCTGCTGTCGGCGGTTTTCGGCACGGTGATCGCCATGTCGGCGGGTACTGCCGCGGCTTATGGACTGTCGCGTTTCGGCTCCGGCCAGAACCTGCCGCTGGCGTTGATCCAGCTCAGGCTGTTTCCGCCGATGGCGGTCATGATCCCGGTGATGATCATGTGGGCCTTTCTCAACTTCACCGACAGCTGGTGGGGGCTGGCGCTGATCTACGGCATCGTCACCTTGCCCTTCGCCTTCTGGCTGATGAAGACTTTCTTCGACGACATGCCGCGCGAGATCGAAGAGGCGGCGCTTGTCGAAGGCTGTTCGCGGCTGCGCGTCTTCACCCGCATCACGCTGCCGATGATGCGCGCGCCGCTGGCCAGTGCAGCGCTCTTCGTCTTCATCCTCAACTGGTCGGATTATCTGATCGCGCTGCTTCTGACGACGCGCGAATGGGTGACGATCCCGGTCTACATGGCTTCGCTGTCGTCCTCGATGACCGGGCAGCTCTATGGCGCCAAGGCAGCGCTCGGCCTGATCGCTGCCGTGCCGCCGGTCATCATGGGCATCGCCATCCAGCGCCATCTGGTGCGCGGGCTGACTTTCGGGGCACTCAAGCAATGAGCGCGGTGACTGCCATGATTTCAGGGGACAAGATGAATGCCGTCGGAGCAAGGCCGGTTTCGCGCGACGACGGCGCAAGGCTGGGTTTCCGGCTGACGCTGCCGGCGCAAATCCTGGTGCTGTTCATCTCGGCCTTCCCGCTGTTGATGCAACTGTACATCAGCGTGACTGATTGGTCGCCGCTCTCAGGCCTTGGCTGGTGGAACGCCTGGTCGCTGTGGAACAGCTTTGCCAACTACACCGACCTTGCCGCCGATGCGCGCTTCTGGAGCGCGCTGAAGCGCACGGCCATCGTCATGATCGTCTGCGTGCCGGCGGAGTTCCTGCTGGGGCTGGCGCTGGCGACGCTGTTTGCCGACGATTTTCCGGGCAAGCGCATATTCTACTCGGTCCTGCTGATGCCGATGATGGTGGTGCCGGCGGTGGCCGGCTACATGTTCTTCATGCTGTTCCAGTCGGGTGGTCCGGTGAACGACATATTGTCGGCGCTCACCGGCTCGACTGTCACCATCGCCTGGCTGTCGGATCCGACCTTGGCGCTGATCGCGGTCATGGTCGCCGACATCTGGCAGTGGACGCCGCTGATGTTCCTCATCCTGCTCGCCGGCCTGGTCGGCGTGCCGGAGGACCAGATCAAGGCGGCGACGCTGCTCGGCGCCAATCCGTGGCAACGCTTCGTCACCATCGTGCTGCCGAAGATGAAGACGATCATCATCATCGCGCTGGCGATCAGGGTGATCGAGAACTTCAAGATCTTCGATACGCTCTACATCATGACCGGCGGCGGTCCCGGCGTCGCCACCGAGACCATATCCGTCTACATCTACAAGCTCACCACGCAGGATCTGATCTGGGGTTATGTGGCGGCGATCGCGCTGGCCATATTGATCGTGCTCTCGATCGTCGCGGTGTTCGCCATGAAGCGCATGGCGCGGGCACGCGAGGTGACGGCATGAGCGCGATCCACCTGCAGAACCTGGTCAAGAAATTCGGCGACTTCACCGCGCTGAAGACGATGGACCTGGCAATATCAGACGGCGAGTTCATGGCGCTGCTCGGGCCGTCGGGCTGCGGCAAATCAACGACGATGAACATGATCGCTGGCATGGAGGAACCGACCGGCGGCAAGATCCTGTTTGGCGAGCGCGACATGGCCGGCGTGCCGATGGGGCGGCGGGGCGTCGGCTTCGTATTCCAGAACTATGCCATCTTCACCCATATGACGGTGCGCCAGAACCTCGCCTACGGGCCGAAGATGCACGGCACAGCGAAAGCCGAGATCGACCGCCGTGTTGGTGCGATCGCCGAAATGCTGCAGCTGGCACCGCTGCTCGACCGCAAGGCCGACCGGCTGTCGGTTAATATATTGCAGCGGGTGGCGATCGGCCGATCCGCAATCATGGAGCCGGCGATCTTCCTGCTCGACGAGCCGCTGTCCAATGTCGACGCCGCTTTCCGGGCTGTCATGCGCACCGAACTGAAGCAGCTGCAGCGTCAGTTCCGCCAGACCATGGTCTACGTCACCCACGATCAGCTCGAGGCGATGACCATGGCCGACCGCATCGCGGTCATGGATCATGGCGTGCTGCAGCAGGTCGGCACGCCGCTCGAGGTCTACAACGATCCGGCCAATGTCTTCGTCGCCCGCTTCATCGGCGCGCCGGGCATGAACCTGCTCAAGGGAAGACCCGCGGAAAGCGACCGCGGGCTGGTCATCGATCTCGGGCCGTTGGGCATCACCCCGCCGCTACCGAGTGATCTCGCGGTGGCTATGCGCGGCGCGCGCGGCGAAGTGCTTTACGGATTCCGGCCGGAACAGGCGACGCTGGTGGAGAATGGTCAGGGTCTCGCCATGCAGGTCACCTTCGTCGAACGGATCGGCGCGCGCACCATCGTTCACCTCGGGCAGAGCGAGGCTGCCGTAAAAACGGTGTTCGACAATGATGTCGGCCTGGCGATCGGCGACACCGCCATCGTCGCACCCACCGTGTCGTCGGTGCGCGTCTTCGACGCCGCTACCGGCCTTGCGATCAAGGCAGGTTGAGATGGCCGATATCGTCTTTCGCAATGTGACCAAGCGCTACGGCAATACGCTCGCCGTCGACGACGCTTCATTCACGGTCAACGACAATGAGTTCTTCTGCTTCTTCGGGCCGCCGCTGTCGGGCAAGTCGACCATCCTGCGTCTGGTGCTAGGGCTGGAGACGCCAGACTCGGGAGAAATCCTGATCGGCGGCAGACCGGTCAACACGGTGTCGCCGGCCGAGCGAAACGTGGCAATGGTTTTCCAGAACCTGGCGCTGTTCCCGCATATGAGTGCGCTCGACAATGTCCGCTTCCCCCTTGTCGAACGCCGGATCGCCGAGGTCGAGATCAAAAGGCGGGTCGCCGACGTCGCGGCGAAGCTGCATATCGGCCATATCCTGCACAAGCCGCCGGGACAGCTTTCTGGCGGCGAGCGTCAGCGCGTGGCGATCGCGCGTGCGCTGGTGCGCGATCCCAACGCCTATCTGATGGACGATCCGATCTCGGCGCTCGACGCCAGGCTACGCGAAGAGACGCGAGTCGAGCTGAAGCGCATCCAGCGCGAGCTCGGCAAGACGCTGATCTATGTCACGCACGACCAGGAAGAGGCCATGTCGGTCGCCGACCGCATCGCCATCCTTGAGGATGGCAGGATCATGCAGATCGGTGCGCCGGCCGAGATCTATGACCGTCCGGCCAGCACTTATGTGGCGCGGCTGCTCGGCTCGCCGATGATGAACATCCTGAAATCGGCGCGCGGCGAGGGCGGTGTCGAGGCGGCCGAAGGCACGATCCGCATTGCCGACAAGGCGGCTCCCGCCGATGCCGTCGAGATTGGGCTCAGGCCGGAAGATATCAAGGTTACACCGTGGGCGGATGGGGGCTCGGGCCGCCCGGCGCGGGTGTTCGAGGTCGAGCCGCTTGGCGGCTATACCGTGGTGACGCTCGCTGCCGGGCAGGCGCGGCTAAAGGCAGTGCTGCGCGGCCAGCCCGACATCCGGCCCGACGCCATGGTGGCGATATCCTGCGAGCCGGCCCGCGTGCATTATTTCGGACAGAGCGGGGGAGCGCTGGCACGATGACGGCGGCCGCAAGAAACGAGCTTCGGGAGGATCAGATGGTACACAAGGGCTTCGAGCCGGACGTGAAGGTCCGCACGAAGGAATATAGGATCGGCTGCGTCGGTGCTGGCATGATCATGGCCGAGTGCCATCTCGCTGCCTACAAGGAAGCTGGATTCCCGGTGGTGGCAATCGCCTCGCGCACCAAAGCCAGTGCCGAAAAAGTGGCGGCACGCTGGGCCATCCCGACCGTGCACGATACACCGGAACAGCTGATCGAGGACGAAAATGTCGAGATCATCGATCTTGCCTTTCCGCCCGACCTCCAGCCGGCGCTGATCCGTCACGCGCTGAAGCAGAAGCACATCAAGGCGATCCTGGCGCAGAAGCCATTGGCGCTGTCGGTCGAGGAGGCGGTCAAGCTGCGCGACGACGCGGCGAAAGTCGGCAAGATCCTCTCGGTCAACCAGAACATGCGCTACGACCAGTCGATGCGCGTGCTGAAGCAGATCATCGACAGTGGCGCGCTGGGCGACATCGTCTTCGCGCAGATCGACATGCATGCCATCCCGCACTGGCAGAGCTTCCTCGAGGATTACGATCGGCTCACGCTTGCCAATATGAGCGTGCACCATCTCGACGTGCTGCGCTTCCTGTTCGGCGACCCGGATGAAATCACCACGCTGACGCGCAAGGATCCGCGCACGAAATTCGACCATTCGGACGGCATTACCGTGTCGACGCTGCGCTTCCCTTCCGGCGTTCTCGCCGTGTCGCTGGAGGATGTCTGGTCCGGTCCGCGCCAGGACGGCTACAAGGACGACCAGCATATCAACTGGCGCGTCGACGGCACCAAGGGGGTCGCCAAGGGCACCATCGGCTGGCCGACGGGAGCGGCCTCGACGCTGACCTACGCCTCGACCGAGACCACAGGCGGCGAGTGGGTCAGCCCAAGCTGGGGCACGATGTGGTTCCCACATGCCTTTATCGGCGTGATGGAACAGCTCCAGCACGCGGTGAAGACCGGCACGCCGCCGGCGCTGTCGGTGGCCGACAATGTCAAGACCATGGCGCTGGTCGAGGCGGGCTACCGCTCGATCGACGAAGGCCGCACGGTCAAGCTTTCAGAAATCGCTACCTGATCACCGCAACTGAAACACCAGACAACTGAATCGCTTACAGGGAGGAATTCACATCATGATGCAGGCAGGTATTTTCACGGGTTATTTCCCGTACGGCCTCGAAGAGACGGCGAAGAAGATCCGCGGGCTCGGTTTCAACACGGTGCAGCTCGACCTCCACTTCAAGGATATCGACCTGTCGGCCGGTCAGATCACCAGGGACAAGGCGAAGACGGTGCGCGACGTCTTCCGCGACCACAATCTGCCGGTCTGCTGCGTGTCGGGCTATACCAACATCATCCACCCGGACAAGGCGGAGCGCGACAAGCGCGTTGGCTATCTCAAGGAGATCATCCGCAACGCTCGCCATTTCGGCTCGCCTTACGTGATCTCGGAAACCGGCACCTACAACACCGAGTCCGACTGGGTGCATCACCCCAAGAACAAGACCGAGGAAGGCTTCGAGGAATGCCGCAAGGTGATCGCTGATCTTGCCCAGACGGCCTATGACCATGGCGCGGTCTTCCTGCTCGAAACCTATGTCAACAACGTTGTCGGTTCGGTCGAGGAGACGGTCAAGATGTTCGCGCAGGTCGATCATCCCGGCCTCGGCCTCTTGATGGACCCGACCAATTATTTCGAGACGCACAACATCGACAGGATGGACCAGATCCTGAACCAGGTGTTCGACACGCTGACCGACAAGATCAAGATTGCCCACGCCAAGGACGTCAAGCGTTCGGGCGGCGACAAGTCCGAGAAGCACGCCGATATTGGCGACGAGGATGCGCTTGAAAGCCACACGTTCCGTGGCGTCGGTGAGATCGAACTGCCGGCCCCTGGCCTCGGTTCGCTGAACTACGACCTCTATCTCCAGCGGCTGGCGGAAAAGCATCCGAACATTCCTGTCATCATCGAGCATCTCTCGGAAGACGACGTGCCGCGCGCCAAGAAATTCCTCGACGGGAAGTTTCGCGCCAACGGTCTGTGACGGTCACCGCGCGCCGTCGGTTTGCGGCGGCGCGGCTGCAAGCAAGGGAGGAAGAAAAATGTTGAAATTCGCATTGAAGCTGACGGCTGCCGCAGCGCTGCTCGCCGGTATCGCGCTGAGCTCGCCGGCGATGGCGCAGGATGGCCAGAAGACCTTCTATCTTCTGTCGCATGGCGGTCCGTCGGATGCGTTCTGGCTTGACTGGAATGCCGGCGCCACCAAGGCCTGCGACCAGCTCAAGGTGACCTGCAAGATCTCTTTCAGCGGCGGCGACATGGCGGCGCAGAAGGAAGCCTTCAACTCCGCCCTTGCAGCCAAACCAGACGGCATCGCCACCACCTCGGCGCAGCCGGGTCTGTGGACGGAAGAGGTGAAGGCGGCCAAGGCGGCCGGCATCCCGATCGTGTTCTTCAACACCGACGATCCGGCGACCGGACGGCAGGCCTATGTCGGCGCCGATCTCAAGGAGGCCGGCGTCATTTGGGCCAAGTATCTCGTCGACCACAAGATGGTGAAGCAGGGCGACAAGGTGTTCCTGCCGGTGGAGGTGCCTGGCGCCAGCTACCAGCAGCTGGAGACCGAGGGCATCGCCAATGTCTTCGATCCGCTCGGCATCAAATATGATGTGGTCGATTGCGGCACCGACCCGGCCGGAATCATCGCCAAGATGACCGACTACATGGTCGCCAACAATCCGCCGGCGATCATCGCGCTCGGCGATTCCGTGGCGGCCAGCGTCAAGCGGGTGTTCGACGGCGCCGGTGTTCCTGCCGGCAAGATCCCGGTCGTCGGCTGGGGCAATTCCAAGGAGACCGCGGAAGCCGTCAAGTCCGGCTTCGTCAATGCGGCCGCCTGGCAGTTCCCTTCGGCGCAAGGCTTCATGCCCGTGGCACTGCTCGGGCTCGCCGCGTCGGGCGAGCCGATCGGCTACGACATCCACACGTTCAGCCTCTACGACGCCTCGAGCGTCGAACCGATCCTGAAACTCTACAACACGAAGTGAAAAACCGGTGTCCGCGGCGCAAGCCGCGGGCGTCTCTTCAAAGCATGGTTCAAGCAGTCATGACGATCGCAGCAGAAGACGAAATGCCTGTCGGGAAACGCAGATCGAGCCTCTTGCGCTCGCCGCAATTCTCCTCGCTCGTCATCCTCATTGTCCTCCTTGCGGTGTTCGCCATCGCCGACGCCAATTTCCTGTCGCCGCTCAACATCTCCAACATGATGGCGTTCCTGCCCGAACTCGGCATCATCGCGCTCGGCATGACGCTGCTGTTGACGGCGGGCGAGTTCGACCTGTCGGTCGGCGCGGTGTTCGGGCTGGCACCCGTGGTAGTGATGCTTCTGGTGCAGAACGGCGGCGTGGATATCGGTGTCGCTCTTCTGGCCGGGCTTCTGCTGTGCATCGCGATCGGCGCCATCAACGGGCTGATCGTCACCAAGATCGGCATTTCGTCCTTCCTGGTCACGCTGTCGATGCTGCTCGTCGTGCGCGGGGCGGCGCTGTATATCACGCAGGGCTTTCCGCTGAAATCCTGGGATCAGCCGGGCTTCTTCGTCACGCTGCTGGCCGGCAGCTTCAATGTCGGTTCTTTCCGGTTTTACACTTCGCTGTGGTGGTTCATCGGCCTGTCGCTGTTGGCGATCTATATCCTGCGCTATGCCAAGCTCGGCAACTGGATCAGCGCCATCGGCAGCAATCGCAATGCGGCAGTAGCGCGCGGCGTGCCGGCCGACGCCGTCAAGGTCTGGCTGTTCATCCTGACCTCGGTTCTGGCGGGACTGGCCGGCATGATCAGCGCCTTCCGCATCTCGGCCGCCTCGCCGGTGGCCGGCACCGGCTACGAGCTCGAAGTGATCGCCATGGTCGTGGTCGGCGGCACGGCGCTGACCGGCGGGCGCGGCACCATCCTAGGCACCATCGTCGGTGCGCTGATGCTGCGCGCCATCCGCAACGGCATCGTGCTGATCGGTGTGCCTGGCCTGGCCTACAACATCTTCGTCGGCGTCATCATCCTGGCGATGCTCATCCTGCACGCTTTGCTGCAGAAGAACGCCGCAAGGAGCTAATGATGGAAGTGCTTCGGCTGCAGAACCTGCAAAAATCCTTCGGTAGCGTGCGCGCGCTGAAGAACGCGTCCTTTGCCCTCAACGAGGGCGAGGTGGTGGCCTTGCTCGGCGACAATGGCGCCGGCAAATCGACCCTTATCAAGACGATCTCCGGCGTGTTTCCCGTCGACCGTGGCGATATCTTTGTGCGTGGCGAGAAGGTCTCGATCCGCTCGACGCGCGATGCAATGGATCTCGGCATCGAGACCATCCATCAGGACACGTCGCTGGCGCCGGACCTCAGCATCGCCCGCAATCTGTTTCTCGGCCGTGAGCCGGTCAAGCTGAAATGGCTGGGCGTGTTCGCGCCGCTCGATCTCGCCAAATTACGCGATGCCGCCTCGGCACTGCTGAAGCGCGTCGGCATCTCGAAAAAGCTCGATGCCGATGCGCTGGTCTCAACGCTGTCGGGCGGCGAGCGCCAGTCGATCGCGATTTCGCGCGCCATGCAGTTCGCCGCCAAGGTCATCATCCTCGACGAACCGACCAACAATCTCGGTGTCGAGGAAACCCATGGCGTGCTGCGCTTCGTCAAGGAGGTGCGTGACGCCGGCCATTCCGTGCTTTTGATCACCCACAACATCCATCACGTGTTCCAGGTCGCCGACCGCATCATCGTCATGCGCAGGGGCGAGATCGTCGCCGAGCAGACGGTTGCCGATACTGATCTTCTGACCGTGGAAAGCATCATCACCGGTGCCGACATGTCGGCCCTGCTGAAAGAGACGAGAGCGAAGTGAAGAAGTTGGCCGTCACATGGTAGAACTTTACGGCAAGACGCTTTCGCGCCGGCAGGTGTCGGAACGTTCGGGCATGCTGTCGCAATTTGCCGGCGTGCGGCTGATGACGCTTGGTGACGGGGTGGAACGCGGCATCCGCATGCTGGAGTTCCGCACCGGCTCGGGCCTGCGCTTCACGGCGCTGGTCGACCGGGCGCTCGATATCGCCGACTGCGACTATAGGGGACAGGCGATCGGCTGGCATTCGCCGAGCGGCTTTCGAAACCCCGGCCTGCACGATTACGAGGGGGAAGGCGGGCTGGCCTGGGCGCGCTCGTTTTCCGGGCTGCTGGTCACCTGCGGCCTCGATCACATATTGGGCCGGGAGGAAGTGCCGGTCGATAGCTACAATTATCCGGGCAGGAAGACCGTGGTGCATTCGCTGCACGGCCGCGTCGGCACCATTCCGGCGCGGCTGACCGGTTATGGCGAGGCCTGGGACGGCGACCGCTGCGTGCTGTGGGCCGAAGGCATCGTCCAGCAATCGGCGGTGTTCGGCGAGGACCTGCATTTGTTGCGGCGCATCGAGGCCGATGTCGGCGGCAACGAGATCCGGCTGTCGGACCGCGTCGTCAATCACGGCTTCAACCGTACGCCGCACATGTATTTCTACCATGTCAATGTCAGCCACCCCTTGCTCGATGAGGGCGCACGCTATCTGGCGCCGATCCGCGACGTCGTCTGGGCCGGCCATGATGGCGAGCGCTACGAGGCGCAGAAGGTCGGCTACCGCACAGTGCCCGCGCCGCGACTGGGTTTCAGCGAACAGGTTTGGCAGCACGACATGGCGGCGGACGGCAATGGCGAGGTGCCAGTGGCTGTTGTCAACGACCGTCTCGGACTTGGCTTCGAGGTCGTGACCCGCAAAGAGCAGCTGCCTTGCGCCTATCAATGGCAGAATTTCCAGGCCGGGCAATATGCGCTGGGCATCGAACCCTCGACGCATCATGTGCTCGGCAATCTCGCGGCGCGCGAGCGCGGCGAGATGATCTGGCTGGAGCATGGCGAAGGCCGCTCTTATGATGCGGTATTCCGGGTGATCGACGGAGCCAGCGCGATCGCTGCTGCCGAACGGAGGATCGTCTCGATCGCCAGGCAACCGCAACAGGATTATCCTGCGCCGTCGCGCAACTTTCCGAGACTGGCAGGCAGGGCATGATGCGAAACGAATGCTCCGGCTGGCGGGTCGGATATCGGAGGTCGATGTGATGGGAAAAAAGCGCGACTACAGCCTGGTCGGCGAAAGCACACGCATCGCTATCGAGACCGGATTGGCCTCGGCGGAGTGGTACCACACCGACGTTCCTCGCAAGGCGATGAAGGAGCTGATGCAGCGCTCGGACGGGCCGGCGATCCGCGACACGATCATCTGGATATCAACCATACTGGGCTCCGCCGCCGGTATGATCTGGTTCTGGGGCACGTGGTGGGTGGTGCCGTTCCTGGTCGTCTACGGCGTGCTCTACGGGTCCTCCAGCGACTCGCGCTGGCACGAGTGCGGTCACGGTACCGCCTTCCGCACCCGCTGGATGAGCGATGTCGTCTACCAGATCGCCAGTTTCATGCTGATGCGCAATCCGGTGACCTGGCGCTGGAGCCATGCCCGCCACCACACCGACACGATCATCGTCGGCCGCGATGCCGAGATCGCTGTGATGCGTCCGCCGGACCTCTTGCGCGCCGCGCTTGCCTTCACCGGCATTCTCGATTTCCGCTATTCGCTGCCCACACTGGTGCGCAATGCGTTCGGCAGCATCTCGCCCGACGAGAAGAGTTTTATCCCCGAGATGGAGCTGCGCAAGGTGGTCACCGCCGCGCGCTGGCATATCGCCATCTATGTCGCGGCGATCGCGCTGGCGCTCTATTTGTGGTCGTTCCTGCCGCTGGTGCTGATCGGCTTGCCGCGCCTCTACGGCAGCTGGCACATGGTACTGACCGGCCTGCTGCAGCATATCGGGCTGGCCGACAACGTCACCGACCACCGGCTGAACACGCGCACCGTCTACATGAACCCGATCAGCCGCTTCATCTATTGGAACATGAACTACCATGTCGAACATCACATGTTCCCGATGGTGCCCTATCACGCGCTGCCGAAGCTGCACGAACTGATCAAGCATGACCTGCCGGAGCCCAATCCATCGATGTGGCATGCCTATCGCGAGGTCTGGCCGGTGCTGATCAAGCAGCTCCAGTACGAGGACTACTTCCTCAAGCGCGAATTGCCGCCGACGGCGCGGCCGTACCGCGAGGAGTTCCACGCGCTGACCGTTCCGGCGGCGGCGGAATAGAGCTGCAGGAGACAGAGATGGGCGACTGGGTTGAAGCGTGCGCCGTCGACGATATCGAGGAAGAGGACGTCATCCGTTTCGACCACGGCGGACGCACTTTCGCCATCTATCGCAGCCCGGATGACGAGTACTTTGCCACCGACGGCTATTGCACGCATGAGAAGGCGCATCTGGCCGACGGGCTGGTGATGGACGACATCATCGAATGCCCCAAGCACAATGGCCGCTTCAACTACAAGACAGGTGTCGCCAAAGGCGCGCCGGTGTGCGTCAATCTCAAGATCTATCCAGTGCGCATCGAAGCTGGCAAGGTCATGATCGAGATCGGCTGACCTGCCGCACCAAGTAACAGAGGGAACCCCTTTCGATGAGCCGAAAAAGACCGACCGTCGCCGACCTGCGCGCCATGAAGGGCAAGCGCCAGTTGACCATGCTACGCGTGCTGACGATGGACGAGGCCGAGGCCGCCGAGCGGGCAGGTGTGGACATCGTCTCGGTGCCGCCCGAACTGGTGCTAAACCCGCAATACCGCGATGCAGCACCCAGCCTGTTCACCATGCCGGGAGACAATTTCTACGAGATCGGCACATCGGATGATTTCCTACGCTGGGCCTTCCGGCTCTACAGGGCTGGTGCCGACGCGGTCTATTGCAGCGCCGGCTATGCCACGATCAAGCGGATGGCGGATGATGCCATTCCGGTTATCGGCCATGTCGGCCTGATCCCGTCGCGGGCCACCTGGACCGGTGGCTTCAAGGCGGTCGGCAAGACAGCCGACACCGCCATCCAGATATTCGAAGCGGTAAAGCAGCTGGAGGCCGCCGGCGCCATCGGCGCCGAAATCGAGGTGGTGCCGGTCGAGGTGGCGAAAGCGATCTCGGAGCGGACATCACTGATCATGCTGTCGATGGGGGCGGGCACCGGCTGCGACGCGCAGTATCTGTTCGCCGACGACATTCTCGGTCAGAACAGGGGCCACATGCCCCGCCACTCCAAGGTCTATCGCAACTTCGCCGCCGAATATGACCGGCTGCAGGCCGAGCGCATCGCCGCGTTCTCGGAATATGTCGCCGACGTCAACAGCTTGGCCTATCCCGAGGACAGGCATGTCGTGCATATGGATCCGGGCGAACTACGCCTGTTCCTGGACAAGGTCGGCCGGGCTTGAGGCCGTCTGCCAATTTCCACCCGCGAGCACCGCGTAGAGCGCTTCGGCGTCGATGCCGAGCGGCCGATCCTCCTTCAGGGTCGGGATCAGCTTACGTATCGCCGCGTGAATAGCGGCGGTGCGTGGCGCCAGGGCGAGCCCTTCACGCAGGTCAACCGCCTGTGCCGCTGCCATCAATTCGAAGGCGATCAGCCGCCGCCACAGCACGATCATCCCGGCGCATTTCGCAACCGCCAACGGCGTCTGCGTGGCGTGATCCTCTACGCCTTCCGACACTGGCAGGAAATCGAGCATGACCGGATTGGCCTTGTGGCGGATGGCGGCCAGAATCGATGTCGCCGTCTTCTGCAGCGGCACGAAGCCGGCCGAAGCGCCGCCGATCGGCGACAGATATTTCGGCAGGCCGTTGCGGCCCGAGCCAGTGAGCTGAATGAAGCGGGCGGCACTGGCGGCGGCACATTGCGCGATTGCCAGGCCGAGTGTCTCGAAGGCGAGCGAGAGTGCGGCGGTGTGGAAATTGCCGGTCGACAGCACCAGCTCGTCGTCGCCAAGCACCAGCGGGTTGTCGGCGGCGGCGTTGAGTTCGATTTCGACGGCATGTCTCGCCTGACCGATTGCCTCGATCAGGGCGCCGTGGATCGACGGCATGCAGCGGATCGACAGCGGGTCCTGCAAGGTGGTCGGCGCTGGCGCCTCGTCGCGGGCGAGCAGATCGTGAAGCGCCTTGGCGGCTTCAGCTTGTCCGGCTGCCGGGCGAGCTACCTGCAGGCGCGGATCGAGGATGGTGCGGTTGGCACCAAAACCTTCCATGGTCAGGGCGCCGGCCTGCTGCTGCTGGGCAAGGGCCGACAGCGCGGCCGTCATCGCAAGCGCGCCGCTGCCGGCGGATACAGCCGAAGCGTTGATCAGCGACAGCCCGTCCTTGGGCGCCAGGCTGACGGGGGCGAGGCGGGCCATCATCAACGCCTTGGCCGCCGGCATGCGACGGCCCTGATAGTCTGCCTCGCCTTCGCCGGTGAGCATGCGGGCGAGTGCCGTCATCAGCACCAGATCGCCGGCGCCGATCGAGCCGAGCGACGGCATGACAGGATGGACGCCGGCATTGAGCGCGTCGACCAGAGCGATGAAGACGGAAGGCGAAAGGCCGGAGCCTCCGGCTGAAAGCATCGCTGCGCGAGCGACCATGGTTGCCCGCACGGCTTCGACCGGCAGTGCTTCGCCGACGGCGCCGCTGCGCCCTTCCAACAGCTGGCGCTGGAAGGCGCCGGCGTCGCCCTCGACCGCCGTGCCGAGATTGGCGCCGAGCCCGGTGTTGAGGCCGTAGATCTGCTGACCGGACGCGGCAGCCTGGTCGAGGGCGTTTCGTGCTTTTTCAAGCCTGCCGATGACATCAGGTCCGATTTCCACCTTGCGCGCTTCGCGGGCGACCGCAGCGACATCGCCGACGCTGACACCGGCTCCGGTGAGGACGAGCGTACTCATGCGAAGCGCAGCCTCTGGCCGACGCCATGCGCTTGCGCCTTGGCCAGCATCGCCTTGCCCAGTGCGATGTCGGACAGCGACAGGCCGCGGTGCCAGAACAGGATCGTTTCGTCGTCGCTTTCGCGACCGGCCTTGAGGCCGGCGGCGATCTGGCCGAGTTCGGCGTGCAGCGTCTTTTCGCTCAGCCGTCTGGTCTCGACATGAGCGCGCAGCGAGCCGAACTTGCCGCCCTTGCACTGGCCCCAATCGTCAACGACCATCTTCTGCATGATATCGGTCAGCGACAGCTCGACGGCACTCATCGTGCCATAAGGCACAACCAGCGCGCCGGGCTTGATCCATTCGGTTTTCAACAACGGTTGCGGCTCCGGCAGCCGCGATGCCTCGACGACGATGTCGGCGCCCTCGATGCAGCTCTTCCAGTCGGCCGCCGACGTAACCTTCTTGCCGAGATCGGCGGAGAGTTTGGCGGCAAAACCGTCGCGGCTTTCCGGCCGGCGCGAATGGACGCGGATCTCGTCGAAGTCGAAGAGATGGTCGAGCAGGCGCACATTCCAGTAGGCGGTGCCGCGCGCGCCGATATGGGCCAGCACCCTGGAATTCTTGCGCGCCAGATGCTTGGCGCCGATTGCGGTGACGGCGCCGGTGCGCATGTCGGTGATGACGGTGGCGTCGAGGATGGCGCGCGGCGTGCCGGTACGCGGATCGAACAGATTGAGGATACCGAATTCGGAAGGGAGCCCGTGCAGGTAATTGTCGACGTAGTCGCCGACGATTTTCACGCCCGCCGTGTCGAGCGGCGCGACGTAGCCGCGCAAGACGTTGAAATGACCGTGGAAGGCCGGGTCCGGCTCGAGATGGACGCGCGGCTCGATCACCGTCTGGCCCTTGCCTTGCGCCACCAGGCCAGCCTCGACGGCGGCAATGATTTCACCATCGGTCATGGCAAGGGCGTCGATGTCGAGGGCATTGAGGTAGTCGATGTAGATGGGCTTCATTTGACGCGCACACTTTCCTCGGCCACCCCGCTCATCCCATAGCAGGCCGCCGCGCGACACGAAAGTTTGTTGCCCTGTCTCTGGACGCGGCCGGCCAAATGCTGTTCAAACCGGTTCCGTCATGACTGCCATTCCCGAGACTGAAGCCTTACCCGAAACGGCCACCAATGCGCGGCGCGTGGCGCTGATCGTCGCCATCGCGTTCTTCATGCAGTTGCTGGATTCGACGATCATCTCGACCTCGCTGCCACAGATGGGCGAGTCGTTCGGCGTGTCGGCGGTGGCGATGAGCATCGGCATCACCGCCTATATGCTGACCATGGCGGTGTTCGTGCCGCTGTCGGGCTGGCTCGCCGACCGGTTCGGCGCCCGCAACATCTTCCTGCTGGCGATCGTCCTGTTCACGCTGGCATCGCTTGCCTGCGGCTTCTCTGAAAATCTGACCCAGTTCGTTGCCGCACGTGTCGTGCAGGGGCTGGGCAGCGCGCTGATGACGCCGGTCGGACGCATTCTCGTCTTGCGCAACGCGTCGAAGTCCGAGCTGCTCAACGCCACGGCGCTGATCACCTGGCCGGCGCTGTTTGCGCCGGTGGTCGGGCCGGTGCTCGGCGGCTTCATCACCACCACTCTGTCCTGGCACTGGAATTTCTTCATCAACATCCCGCTCGGTGTGGTCGGGCTGGCGCTGGTCGCCCGCTTCATTCCCGGCGACCGTGAGGCCGACCCCAAACCGCTGGACTGGCCGGGCTTCGCGCTGACATCGGCCGGGCTCGCCTTGCTGCTCTACGGCCTCGAGCGCATCGCGCATCCGGAAGATGGTGTTCTGCCGACCGTAACGCTGATCGCCGCCGGGATCGTCATCGGCTGGCTGGCGGTGCGGCATCTCAGGCGCGCGCCGCATCCGCTGCTCGATCTCTCGTCGTTCAAGGTGCTGACCTTCGCCATATCGACGCTTGCCGCCGGCACCATCTTCCGGGTGGCGGTCAACGCCACGCCATTCCTGCTGCCGCTGCTGTTCCAGGTCGGCTTCGGCCTCAGCCCTGTCGATGCCGGCATGATGATCCTTGCCTACTTCCTCGGCAATCTCGGCATGAAGACTGTGACGACGCCGACGTTGCGCCGCTTCGGCTTCCGCTCGGTGCTGGTCGTCAACGGCCTGATCGCCTCGGCGGCGATCATGCTCTGCGCTGCAATCTCACCGCAGACGCCGCAAGCGCTGGTGGTGGCGCTGATGCTGATCGCCGGCCTGTCGCGTTCGATGCAGTTCACCGCGCTCAACACACTGGCCTTCGCCGATATCGATGCGGCGCAGCGCAGTTCGGCGGCGACGTTGTCCTCGATGCTGCAGCAAGTGGCGATGCTGTTCGGCGTCGCGGTGGCGGCGGCGATCCTCAATCTGTCGCAGATCGTCAGGGACCGGCCCGCTCTCGACCTCGTGGATTTTCGAATCGCCTTCCTGGCAATCGGTGCCATCGGGCTGGTGGCGGCGTTGCGTTTTCTCGCGCTGCCGCCGGGTGCGGGCGCCGAGGTTTCCGGCCACGCATCGGGGAATTGAGATCGATTTTTTGCGCCTGATGCGGAGATAAATTCCGCCTTGTGCTTTCGTCTTGAAGCGGACCTTTCACCGGCAGCCGCAATGGCGGAACCGATTGCCAAAAATGCAGAGTTTTCCATGCATTGCGCCAGCTTCGGCAATCGATGCGTCCACTCGGTGAATATCGCTGCCAGCCCGGGTTCTGAACGCGGATTCATTTGACGAACCGCCGCTGAGCCGATTAGCTTTCTTCCCAGGGATGGCCGCGCTGCCATCGGGGCAAACGCAGACATGAACACGATCGGCTGGCCGAACTTCAGGAGCCTTAATCAGGAAGGCATTGTCTTTGCCATCGCCGTGGTGCTATTCGTTGCCGCTGCCATCGGCCTGCCGGGCTTCATCGATCCCAACAACCTCGTCGCCATCATCCGCTCCGTGTCGGTGCTTGGCATATTGGCGCTTGGCATGGCCGTCGTCATCATCGGCCGCGGCATCGACCTCTCCGCTGTGGCAATCATGGCGATGTCGGTCGCCTGGTATCTGCAACTGCTGAATTCGGGCACGCCGGACGGGCTGGCCTTCGCCTATGTGCTGGCCGGTGTGCTGGCCATCGGCCTGCTCAACGGCTTTCTCGTTGCCTATGCCGATGTGCCGGCGATTTTCGTGACGCTGGCCACCGGCTCCTTCGTCTTCGGCTATGTGCGCTCGCAGCTGATCACGCAGGACGCCGTGCCGGTGCCGCAGGGCCACTGGGTCGAGCTGCTGGGCGGCCTGCGCTTCCTCGATATTCCCATTGAGGTGTTCGTGTTCGCCGGCCTGGCGTTCCTGTTTTTCCTGTTCCTGCGCTACACCAAATGGGGCCGCTACATCTATTTCGCCGGCGACAATCCGGTGGCGGCGCGCAACATCGGCATTCCGGTGCGGCCGATGCTGGTGCTGCGCTATGTGCTTTCGGCCTTCGTGGCCCTGATCGCCGGCTTGCTGACGGCAGCCAGCCTGCATTCGATCAACACCCGCGTCGTCAATTCGACGCTACTCTATGACATCGTGCTGGTGGCGGTGATCGGCGGCATCGGCCTGTCCGGTGGGAGGGGCGGCGTGCGCAACGTGCTGGTCGGTGCGGCGCTGATCGGCATCCTGCTCAACGCCATGACCATCATCGACATTCCGTTGCTCTACCAGAATTTGATCAAGGCGGCGATCCTGCTGGGGGCGATCATCGTCGACGGCATCATCAATCCACGTGACGAGCAGACCGCACAGCAAGGCGACATTTAGGGGTACCCGGTCCGATCCATCCCGACTGGCCGGCAATGAAAATCGAAACGAGAGGATCTGACATGAAATTCATCAGGACATTGATGGCCGCCGCCACGGCGCTTGCCGTTACCGCCTTCGTGGCGCCCACCTTTGCCGCCGACGATCCCGGCCCGGCCGCCTACGCACAGGCACTCAAGGGCAAGCGTGTCATGCTGGTGCCGCTGGCGATGGGCTTCGACCTGGCGCAGGGTTGGGCGCACTATCTGAAGACCGAAGTCGAGGCCTGGGGCGGCGTGTTCGAAACGCGCGACCCGAACTGGGTCGTCGATGCCGGCGCGCAGGCGATCACCGACGCCATCTCGTCGGACACCAGGCCGGATGTGCTGATCATTCACGCGCCTGACCTCAATTCCTATTCCAAGCTGATGAAGAAGGCGCAGGCCGCCGGCACTTATGTCATCCTGGTCGACAATCCCGCCAACTTCCCGGCCGACGCCTTTATCGGCAGCGACTGGGATCGGCTTGGCCAGCTCGAGGCCGAAGCGGCGATCAAAGGCTGCGGCGAAAACTCGTCGAAGAAGATCGGCTTGGTGCAGGGCGATCAGGCCAATTCGTCGAGCCTCTATCAATATGCCGGCATCATGAAGGTGCTGGACAAGCATCCCGACTTCAAGGTGGTGGCCAAGCCGGATTCAAACTGGGACGCGACGACGTCGCGCAACGTGACGACGACGATGCTGCAGCAGAACCCGGACATCTGCTCGATCATCGACTTCTGGGATGGGGACGCCACCGGCGCATCCGCCGCGATCCGCGATGCCAAGCTCGACGGCAAGGTGTTCCTGGTCACCACCGGCGGCGGCGAGAAGGCGGCCGACTGCGACAAGCTGCAGGACGGCACCTACGGCGCCGTGGTGATGACCGATCTTGCCCGCCAGTCGGGCGACATGAACGCCATCATCAAGTTCCTGCTGCAGAGCGGCCAGCCGGCCGGCACCTCGCACACCTACATCTACACGCTGGAGAAGGCGACGACCAAGGCCGACCTCAAGCCCGACAGCTGCTGGGACCTGAAGGCGCTGCAGGCGCAAGCGGCGGCTGCAAAGTAAGCCGAACTTTTTGACTGAAGTATCAACGAGGTGGCCGGAACGACCCGGTCACCTCGTTCCCTCATGGAATAGCAGCAGCCGATGTCCTTTCGCGAACGCCTCCAGTCCTGGCGCTACAATCTCGTGCCCGACCATGTCGTCGGCGAGATCCTGACCAAACGCTGGACCGACAACGCCATTCCGTTCCTGGCGCTGGTGGCGACGCTGGCAACTTTCGGCTCGATCATTCCCGGCTTCTTCAAGCTGACGGCGCTGCAGGAATCGACCCGGCAGCTCGGCGAATTCTCGATGGTGGTTACCGGCATGACAGTGGTGATGCTGGGCGGCGGCATCGACCTGTCGGTCGGCTCGATCTTCGCGCTGTCCTGCTTCTCCGCCGTCTATGTCTTCTTCATCCTCGAACAGTCGATCTGGCTGGCGATGGCTGCTTCGCTCGCCACCGGCCTCGTCTTCGGCGCCATCAACGGCTATCTCGTTGGCTATCTCAGGCTGCGCGCCTTTCTGACCACGCTGGTCACATTCATCTTCGGGCGGGCGCTGTTCGACATCCTGATCACCACCTACGCCGCCGATGTGCAGCTCTCGACCGCCACATCGGACGTGCTCGACTTCATCGGAGACAGCACCTTCTGGGGGCTCTCCGTTTCGGTGTGGCTGGCGATCATCCTCGCCATCGTCACCCATATCGCGTTGACGCGTTCGCGGCCGGGCTGGCACGTGCTGGCTGTCGGCGGTTCCAGGCGCTCGGCGCACAATGCCGGCATCCGCGTGCGCCGCACCGTGTTCATGACCTATGTCTTCTCCGGCTTCTGTGCCTCGATCGGCGGTTTCCTCATCGCCTGCCGGCTGAGTGGGGCAGGGCCGGGCACCGGCCTCAACCTCGAGATCATGGCGCTGACGGCGGCGGTGGTCGGCGGCGTCAGCCTTGGTGGCGGCCGCGGCTCGGTGATCAAGGGGCTGATGGGCGCCATCATCGTCTTGACCATGACCAACGGGCTGATCCGGCTGGGCTACGGCACCGGCACCAACCAGATGGTGCTCGGCATCATGCTGGCGGTGGCGGTGACCATCGACATCCGCTGGCTGAAGAACCGCCACAAGGTGCTGAACGAGGTCTATGTCGCGCCGGTCTATCTGAAGATGGGCGAAACGCAGTCGGCCGCGCCCGGCTCCGGCACATCATACGAACTCGACAACAGGCTGTCGGCCGCCGACCATATCGGGCTTGGCGAGCTGGAGGGGCCGGAAGACGTCATCCTCGACCGCGACGACAATCTCTATTGCGGGACGCGCCATGGCGAAATCGTCCGCTTCTTCGCGCCAGACTATGTCAAATCGGAAGTATTCGCCCACATCGGTGGCTTCCCGCTGGGCCTCGCCTTCGACAAATTGGGCAATCTGATCAGTTGCGTCGGCGCGATGGGGCTCTATTCCGTCTCGCCTGACCGGGAGGTCAAGCGCCTGTCGGCCGAAACGTCGCGCTCGTGGACCTCGATCGTCGACGATGCGCGGCTGCGCGATCCCAATGACTGCGACATCGCACCCGATGGCCGCATCTATTTCACCGACTCGACCAAGCGTTACGACGCCCATGACTGGGCGCTGGATTCGATCGAAAACCGCGCCACCGGCAGGCTGCTGGTCTACGATCCCAGGGATGGTTCGACGAAGACTTTGCTCGACGGCTACCGCTATACCAATGGTGTGTGCATGGCGCATGATGGCAAGTCGCTGTTCTTCGCCGAAAGCTGGGCCTGCCGGGTGCATCGCTACTGGCTGGAAGGGCCGAAGGCTGGTACCGCCGAGTGCGTCATCCGCGACATGCCGGGCTACCCCGACAACATCAACCGCGCCTCGGACGGCAATTACTGGATGGCGTGGCTGGGCATGCGCACGCCGAGCTTCGACCTGTCGCTGCGCCATCCCGATATGCGCAAGCGCATGACGCGCCGGTTGCCGCAGGACGAATGGCTGTTCCCCAACATCAACACTGGCGGCGTGGTGAAATTCAACGAGAAGGGCGGCATCGTCGAGGCGATGGGCGACCTCACCGGCGGCGCGCACCCTATGGTCACCTCGATGCGCGAGCACAAGGGTTTTCTGTTCGTTGGCGGTATCCTCAACAACCGCATCGGCCGCTACAAGATTGCCGGCGCCGACCCGAACTGGACCAGCCCCGCTTCTTATTGGGGGGCAAGGCCATGATCCTTGATCCCGTGCTCGACCTGTTTCGCGGCAAGGCGGTGACCATCCCGCCGCTCGACGGCGCTTTTCGGCCCAATACGCGGCTGGACGATGCGCCGGCTTTTGCCGAACTGACGGAGCCGGACAATCTGCTGGTTTCTGGTGGTGGGCTGCTGGCCTCCAGCGGCAACGCAATCTATTCGCTTGCTGCCGGAACCGAGCCCAAGGTTGTCGAAACCTTTCCGTCTCCCGTCACGGCGCTGGCGCTGTCGCCATCCGGCGAACCGACCGTGGGGCTTGAAAGCGGCAAGCTGCTGATATCAGGCAAGGAGGTTTCATTACCGGCTGATCTCAGCTGCATCACCGCACTTGCCTATGCGGATGATGGCACGCTGTGGCTGGCCAATGGCTCGGCCGAGCACGCGCCCTCGCAATGGGCCGCCGACCTGATGAGGAAGGGAGCGTCCGGTTCGCTTTGGAAGCGGGATGCGGCAGGTGGCGGCTTCCGCAAAGTGGCCGGCGACATCGCCTTCCCCTATGGGCTCTATCCCGTCGGCAGGGATGTCCTGGTCAGCGAAAGCTGGCGCCACCAACTTGTCCGCTTCGATAGCGCGGCGGGCAAGCGCTCGACGGTGCTGACGCATCTGCCAGGCTATCCCGCGCGCCTGTCGCCCTCCGCCGATGGCGGCGCCTGGCTGACCCTGTTTGCGCCGCGCAACCGGCTGATCGAATTCGTGCTGCAGGAGACGCACTACCGCCAGGACATGCTGAGCCAAGTGCCGCCGGCCTACTGGATCGCGCCCGCGCTGGCCTCCAGCCGCAGCTTTCTCGAACCGCTGCAATGTGGCGGCATCCGCACCATGGGAATCCACAAGCCATGGTCGCCGAGCCGCTCCTACGGGTTGGTGGTAAAGCTCGACCAAGACATGCAGCCGCAATTCAGCCTACACAGCCGCGCCAACGGCACGCGCCATGGCATCTGCAGCGTGGCGGAAAAGGACGGCATCCTGTTCATCGCCTCCAGGGGCGGCGATTGCGTGCTGGCTGTCGACCTCGCGTCGGGAGGTTTTTGATGGAACCGATCGTTCGGCTGGAGAATGTCACCAAGAATTATCGCGGCGTGCCGGCGGTGAAGAACGTCAGCTTTGAGCTGCGCAAGGGAGAGATCCACGCGCTGCTCGGCGAGAACGGCGCGGGAAAATCGACGCTGACCAAGATCATTGCCGGTGTCGTCGACGCCACATCAGGCAAGATGTTCCACAAGGGCCAGGAGATCGCCTACGCATCGCCGCATGCGGCCCTGGAGGCCGGCATCGCGATGGTGTTCCAGGAGACCAGCCTGGTGCCGTCGATGACGGTGGCGCAGAACCTTTATCTCGGCACCGAAAAGTTCCTCAACCGGTTGCGCGGCACCTATATTTCGGCCCAACAATTCCTGCAGTCGCTGAACTTTCCGGTCGACCCGAACGCCATGGTGGCGACGCTGGGTGCCGCCAAGCGGCAGATGGTCGAGATCGCGCGCGCCGTCCACCACAATGCCGAGATCATCATCTTCGACGAGCCGACGGCGACGCTGACGCCGGAGGAGAAACGCCATTTCTTCGCGCTGATCCGCCGGCTGAAAGCGAACGGCGTCTCCATCGTCTTCATTAGCCACGCTCTGGAAGAGGCGCTGCTGATTGCCGACCGCATCACCATCCTGCGCGATGGCGAACTGGTGATCACAGATGACACATCGGCCTTCGACCGCGACCGGATCGTTGCCGCAATGGTCGGGCGTACCCTGTCGGGGCAGATCTACCGCCAGCGCGACGAAGCCAAGCTGCGCAAGGCAGGCAAGAAAGTGCTGTCGGTGCAGGACATCTCGATGAGCAATGTCGTGCGCAACACGTCGTTTTCTATCTTCGAGGGGCAGATCACCGGCGTGTTCGGGCTGATCGGCTCCGGCCGCACCGAGACCTTCAAGATCGTTTCCGGCATCTACAAGCGCGATTTCCTGCGCGGCGGCGCCATCGAGCTGGACGACAGGCCGGTGCGCTATCTCGTGCCGAGCGAAGCGGTGGCCGACGGCATCGTCTATGTCACCGAGGACCGCAAGAGCGAAGGCATCTTCGAGACGATGGGCATTGCCGAGAACCTGTTCGGCGGGCTGCTGGCGGCGGGCCGCGAAAAAGCGTGGGTGATCAACGCGCAAGAGATGCGCGTGCTCTCGGCGGAATGGACGAAGACGCTGAACATCAAGGCGATCAACGACAATGCCCGCGTGGTCGAGCTGTCCGGCGGCAACCAGCAGAAGGTGGTGATCGGCAAGGGCCTGGTGCAGAAGCCGCGCATCGTCATCTTCGACGAGCCGACGCGCGGCGTCGATGTCGGCGCGATCGCCGAGATCCACCAGATTATCAACCGTCTGGCCGACGAGGGCCTCGCCGTCGTCGTCATCTCGTCCTACCTGCCGGAGATCATGAACCTGTCCGACCGTATTCTTGTCTGCAGGCAAGGGCGTATTGTGGAGGAGTTTTCGCCGGCCGAGGCCACGGAGGAGAAGATCATGTACGCGGCCGTGCATTAGGTTTCTGGCTGGTGCGTACGTCGATAATTGGCCAAAACGTCCATCCCTTCGTCATCCACGGGCGAAGCAAGGAGCGTAGCGACGCGGCGCAGACCCGAGGATCCATGCCGGGACTCCGTAGCGCTGCTGCGGTGCAGAATTCTGCTCCGCTGCACTCTTCGGCAGAGGTCACGGAATGGATCCCAGGGTCTTCGCGACGGCGCTTCGCGCCTGCTTCGCCCTAGGATGACGAAGTTTAGGTGCCTCGGCTAATCTTCAACGCTATTGCGCGCCAGAAACTGAGTCAAAGAAGCGGTTAGCCGCCTTTGCTCGAAACTTGATTTAACGTTCATCGATCGAAACGAAAGGATCACGCATGGCCACCACAAGACTTCTCAGCGATGCCGAGGTGGAGAAAATCCCGGCGGTGAAGGCCGTGTTCGACGACATCCGCGCGACGCGCAAATCCGATTTCGTCAACAATTTCTGGCGTGGGCTGGCCAATGATCCGCCGGCGTTGAAGCGGATCTGGGAACAGCTGAAGGTGGTGATGGTCGCCGACAGCGCCATCGATCCGCTGACCAAGGAAATGATCTACATCGCGGTGTCGACCGCCAATGGCTGCTCGTACTGCGTTCACTCGCACACCGCCGCTGCTCGTGCGAAAGGCATGACCGATGCGCAGCATGGCGAGCTGGTGTCGATCATCGGACTCGCCGGCCAGACCAACCATCTGGTGACCGCGATGCAGATTCCGGTCGATCCGCAGTTCGAGGTGAAGTGAAGGGTGCCTATACCGGCTGGTAAACCTTCTCCGCCGTGTTCCAGAAGATATCCGCCTCCGCCGCCGCACCATGTTTCGCCACCGCATTGCGGTGCGCCTTGATCAGTTCGGCGTGGCTGGTCCACAGCTTTTCAATCGGGAAGTTCGAGCCGAACATCAGATGGTCGGCGCCCAGTTTCTCGATCGCATTGTCGACGATATAGGCAATCAGAGCTGGGTCGTTGCCGTGGACGAAGGTGCCGAGGCCGGAGAGCTTGGCGTAGAGATTGGGCGCCGCCGAGAGCGTGCGCAGGCCTTCCTTCCAGGCTTCGGTGGTTTCCGGCTCCATGCCGGTCAGCATTCCGGCATGGGTGAGGATGAAGTTCGTCTCCGGGTTCTCGCCGACCAGCGTCAGGCCGTCCTTTATCTGAGCAGGGAAAAGCTGCAGATCGAAGGACAGGTCATAGTCCTTCAGGCGCGCTACATTCGCTCGCACCTTGCGGTCTATGACCTGATCGGCCGAGGCGGCGAAACGGAAGGCCGGCGTCTCGTGCCAGTGTAGTTGCATGCGCACGCCGCGCAGCAGCGGATATTTTTTTAAGCGATCGATCTGGGGCCTGATGTCGTCGACGGTCATGTCGGTATAGCCGACGATGGCATGCGGCCAGCCGGTCTCGTCAGCGGTCTTCTGCAGGAAGGCGACTTCCTTCTCGAAATCCTCCTTGGCCCAGTTGGTCTGGACATAGACGGCCTTTTCGACGCCGGATCCCTTCTGATCGGCCAGAAACTCCTCGATCGGATAGTCGCGGCGGATCGGCTCGTAAGGGCCGAAGATGCGCGGCACCATCGGGCCGACCAGCCACGGCTGATCCTTTTGGCGCCAGATGTGGAAATGCGCGTCGATTGCTTTCTGCATCACGAAACCCTCTTCCAGATTGCAGCCGCCGCCGGGGCAGGGCGGGCGAGCGACAGGATGAAATCGGTGAGGCCGGCAAGCGACGAACCGTCGACCAGATCGTCGAGGTCAGGCAGGATGGCACGCAATGCCGCCGTCGCCGGCCGGAAGCGCGGATCGCCGGCCAAAGGTGTGGCCAGCGACAGCCGGAAGGCGCGGGCCCTTAGCCGCCGCATCGCCATCTCCAGCTCGCCATGATCGCCGCGCTCCAGCGCGTCGGACAGGATGACGACCGCTGCACCGCGCGCGAAGGCGGAAAAGCGCGGCACCGACAGGAAAGCGAGCAGCGTCGGTCCCATGCGGGTGCCGCCGCCCCAGTCGTCGACCTGGGCGGCGGCGCGGGCCAATGCCTGGTCGCGGTCGCGAATGCGCAGCGCCGACGTGATGCGGGTCAGCCGCGTGCCGAAGGTGAAGATCTCGGCCCGGTCCGCGCCTTGCACGGCGGCATGCGCGAGCTTCAGATAGTCCGCGGTGTGCAGCTTCATCGAGCCGGACACGTCGATCAGGATCAGCAGCTTGCGCGGCACGGTCTGGCGGCGGCGCAGCAGCGGTGAGGGGACATCGCCATCGGCGCTGACGATTTCGCGCAGCGATCGGCGCAGATCGAGCTTGCCGCGCGAATGGGTGCGCACGGTGCGGAACGAGCGGCGGGCGGGCAGGGCCGAAGCGAGCTTGTGGCGGAAAGCGGCAAGGCCGTCATCGTCGCGCTGGAAGTCGCGGCTGCTCAGTTGCTCCAGGGCAGAGGACAGCTCGCCGCCCTCTTGCTGCCGGTCGGCTTCGATCTGCTGTTCGTCGGCGCCGCCATCGTCCTTGATGCGGGTTTCCTCGTCCGCGTCGCCTTCGACCACCGCGGATATATTGCCGTAGAAATGGCTCTGGAAATGCGCCTCGAATTCGTCGCGACGGTCGGGCGGCGGCGCTAGCGTCGCGAGCGCTGCCTCGCGGATGTCGGCCATCGAGCGCGGCCCGAGCAGCGTCACCGCCTGCATGAAGCCGGAGACTTGTTCGGGCGCTACAGCAAAGCCGTAGCGGCGCAGAAGGCGGCCGAAGCCGAGCAAGGGGGTGGCCGCGCGGGGTAAGCTCTCCTCTCCCCGTTCACGGGGAGAGGATGCCGGCAGGCAGGTGAGGGGCGGCGCCAACGTTCGAGGTTCGCGCTGCCCCTCATCCGCCCCTTCGGGGCACCTTCTCCCCGTGAACGGGGTGAAGGGGTCGTTGAGGTCCCGGCTCACGCCAGCGCCTCCTCGACAATCCGGCCAAGTTCCGGCGCTATGTAGGACAGATCCTCCTCGTCCTTGATGAGCACGCCGATGGCGCGGCGGAAGGCTTCCGGCCACGGGCTGCCGCCTTTTTCGAGGATGGTGGCGGCATTGGCCCATTCGACCGCTTCGGCGATCCCTGGCGGCTTTGCCAGCGGGCGAGCCCGGATGGTCTGTACGGCTGCCGTCACCGCGCGTGCGGTGGCTTGCGCCACATTGCCGGCGCGCAGCATGATGATGGCGGCCTCGCGCTCGGCGTCGGGATAGCCGATCCAGTGATAGACGCAGCGGCGGCGCAGCGCCTCGGCGAGTTCCCGAGTGCGGTTCGAGGTCAGGATGACGATCGGCTGTGCTGCGGCGCGGATGGTGCCACGCTCGGGAATGCTGATCTGGAAATCGGAAAGGAATTCCAGAAGCAGCGCTTCGAATTCATGGTCCGAGCGGTCGATCTCATCGACCAGAAGCACGCGCTGCTCGGGCGCCTTCAGCACCTGCAGCAGCGGCCGGGCGATCAGGAAACGGTCGTCGTAGATGTCGATCTCATGCTCGCCGGCATGGCGGATGGCGAGCAGCTGGCGCTGGTAATTCCATTCGTAGAGCGCATGCGCGGCGTCAATGCCTTCGTAGCATTGCAGCCGCACCAGATCGCGGCCGAGCAGCGCGGCGATCGCCTTGGCCGCTTCCGTCTTGCCGACACCCGGCGCGCCTTCGAGCAGCAGCGGCTTGCCCAGCCGGATCGCCAGAAAGATGGCGGTCGAAAGGCTTTCATCGGCCAGATAGCGCGAGGCGGCCAGATGCCGCGCCACCACCTCCGGCGAGGTCGCGACAGTCTCGGCGCTTGTCCCGGTCATTTCGGCCCTCAGCTTACCGCTTGCGCCTTCAGCGCGCGCAGGATGCGCTCCGGCGTGATCGGCAGCGTGTCGATGCGCACGCCGACGGCGTCGAAGACCGCATTGGCGACGGCGGGGATTTGCGGGTTGGCGCACATTTCGCCCGGTCCCTTGGCGCCATAGGGTCCGTCCGCCGAGGGACGCTCAAGAACGATGATCTCGGTTTGCGCAAGATCGCCGGGGCCGGGCATCAGATATTGGTTGAAGTCGGTGCCGCCATGGTCGCGGTTGGGGTAGTAGGGTTCGGTGGTCTCGTAGAGCGCGTGGCTGATGCCCATCCAGGAGCCGCCAACCAGCTGCTGCTCCACCATCTTCGGGTTCAACGCGCGGCCGATCTCGAAGATGTTCTTGACCGTCAGCACGGTCACCTCGCCGGTCTCGTCATCGACCTCGACCTCGGCCACGGTGCAGGCATGCGCGTAGCAGGTCGACGGCTTCATCGCGCCGGTTTCCTTCTCTGGATAGGAGCGCGGGATCAGGAACATGCCGCGGCCGGAGATCGAGCGGCCGCGCTTGAAATGCGCCGACAGCGCGACATCGAAGATCGAGATCGACTTCTGCGGCGCGCCCTTGACCAGGATGTTGCCTTGGCCGTCGGTCTCGAGGTCGGAGGCATTGACCTCCAGTTCCTCGGCCGCCACCTCCAGCATCACCTGGCGGGCTTCCCTGGCGGCCTGGATGACGGCATTGCCGGCGCGGTGCGTGCCTCGCGAGGCGAAGGTTCCCATGCAATGCGGGCCGGTGTCGGTGTCGGCGGTGTCGACGACGACGCGGTCGGTCGGCACGCCGATCGTCTCGGCGCAGATCTGCGCCATGATCTGCTTCATGCCCTGGCCGAGATCGACGCTGGACAGCGTCACCATGAAATTGCCGGTCGGCGTCGAATGCACCAGCGCCTGGGTCGGGTCGCCGCCGAGGTTCATGCCTGTGGGATAATTGATCGCGGCGACGCCGCGTCCGCGCCTGATCGCCATCTCAAACTCCCTTCACGTAGGAGGACATCGCCATGAATTTCTCCGCCACCGGCCAGTTGGCGGCGCGCGAGGCTTCCTGCATGCACTCGATCAGCGCTGCGCCCTCGGTCGGCTGGCGGTGCGCCTTCATGTCGCCGTCGCGATAGGCGTTGATGAAGCGGAATTCGAGCGGGTCCATGCCGATCAGCCGCGCCAGCTTGTCCATCTGCACCTCCAGCGCGAAGTCGCCAATGGTGACGCCGAAGCCGCGCATGGCGGAGGAGGGCGTGCGGTTGGTGTAGACGCAGTAGGTATCGATCCAGACATTGGGGATCGTGTACGGGCCGGGATAGTGCCCGGCGCCTTTCTGCGCGCCGTAAGGCGAATGGCGGGAATAGGCGCCGGCATCGGTGTAGCCGGTGACCTTGCGCGCGACGATACGGCCGTCCTTCATGACGCCGTCCTTGATGACGACCTTTTCGGCCGCGCGAGGTGACGATATCTGCATCTCCTCCTCGCGGCTGTAGATAAAACAGACCGGTCGCCCGGTTAATTTTGCGCCGAGGATGGCGATCGGCTCGACGATGACGTCGACCTTGCCGCCAAAGCCGCCGCCGACGGTGCCGCCGACGAAATGCAATTTGCTGCCGGGCATCTGCAGGATGATCGAGGTGTTGTCGAGGGTGAAGAACATCGCCTGCGTGTTGGTGTAGCAGGTGAAGCGGTCATTGCCTTGGGGCGCGACGACGCAGCCCGTCGTCTCGGTGGGCGCATGCTCGATCGGCGAGGACTGGTAGCTCTGCTCCAGGATGTGGTCGGCGCCGGCGAAACCCGCCTCGACATCGCCGAAGCGCACCTTGCGGCACTCGCCGCTGTCATAGAGGTAGTAGTTCTGGCCGTGGTACTCATTGACCAGAGGCGCGCCGGGCTTCAGCGCCTCTTCCATGTCGAAGACGGCTGGCAGCACCTCGTAGTCGACCTTGACCTTGGCGGCAGCCTCTTGCGCGGCGCGCTCGGTCTCGGCCAGCACCGCCACCACGGCCTCGCCCTTCCAGCGCACCTTGCCGTCGGCCAGCACGGTTTCGTCCTCCGGCCCGATCTGGATCAGGATGAGGATGGTGTAGACATTGTGCGGCACGTCCTTGGCGGTCAGAATTTTCACCACGCCCGGATGCTTTTCCGCCTCCGAGGTGTCGATCGAGCGGATGCGGGCATGGTGATGCGGGCTGCGCACCATCTTCAGGTGCAGCATGCCGGGGAAGTTGCGGTCAGCGAAAAAGGCGGTCTTGCCGGTGACATGGCCGGGCGAATCCGAGCGTGGCCTCGGCTGGCCGATCTCGTGCAGATCGTCCTTGCGGACATCGGCGAAGTAGCTCTTGCGCAGTTCCATTCTTTTGTTCCCTCAGAGCATGATGCCGAAAAGTGTGAAGCGGTTTTCGGACGACATCATGCTCTATCTCTTTGATTTAGAGGCGGATTCAGATTTCAGGTCGAATCGACCTGAAATCATCCGGCTCTAGGCCGCGTTCTGAGAGTTGGAACGCGCGGCGGTCAGCACCGCCTGGATGATCGGCTCGTAGCCGGTGCAGCGGCAGATGTTGCCCGACAGCGCCTCGACCACCTCATCGCGGCTGGGGTCGGGCGTGTGGCCGAGCAGCACCTTGGCGGCCATGATCATGCCCGGCGTGCAGAAGCCGCATTGCGTGGCGAAGGCGTCGAGGAAGGCACGCTGCAGCGGGTGCAGCACGCCGGCTTCCGAAAGCCCCGACGTCGTGGTGATGGCGGCACCGTTACAGGTCTCGGCCAGCGTCAGGCAGGAGAGCCTGAGTTCGCCGTCGATGATGACCGAGCAGGCACCACAAGTGCCCTGATGGCAGCCGCCCTTCGGCGAGGTGTCGCCAATCTTGTCGCGCAAGGCGTGCAGCAGCGTCGTGCCGCTGTCGACGAATTCGGCCGTTTCCGCGCCGTTGAGCGTGAACTGAACCGGAACCTTTGCCATATTTTCCCTCCCAGCGCGCCTGCCCGAACCATCGGACAGACGCGGGCCCCCGAACGAAATATTATGCGATCAACAGCCGGCCGAGATGGACCGGCAGCACTTCGTTGCGATACCAGGCGCTGGCAATCGGATCGGTGATCGGCGAGGTGCCCTCGACCGCGACGGCCAATGCCGGCGCGATGCCGTCCCTGGTCAGGCTACGGCCGATCAGCGCTTTTTCCGCCGCTTTGGCACGCATTGGCCGGTCCGCCATGCAGCCCAGTGCAATCCGCGCCGAAGACACGGTGCCACCCGGCGCCAGTTCCAGAACGCTGGCGATACTGAGCACCGAGACGCCCTTGGGCTTGATCCGCGACACTTTCAGGAAGCGGAAACTGTCGGCCTTCGGAAGCGTGAAGCTCACGGAAGTGATGATGGCGCTGCTGCCTTCCCGATTGGCCAGGAAGGTCTCGATCGGCGTTTCGCCGTCATCGGCGCCGACAATGGCGTCGAGCGCCAGCAGGACAACAGCGAAATCGCCATAGGGAGCCGGCGCGAACAGATTGCCGCCGACGGTCGCCATGTTGCGGACTGCCGGGCCACCAACGGCGCGGGCGGCCTTGGCAAGGTCGCCGAGGTCCGGATGGCGGGCGATCGCCGCCATGGTCACCGAAGCGCCGATGCGGACCTTGCCGCCAGCGACAGCGATGGTGGACAGCGACGGCTCGGTCGACCTGACAAGGCCGGAGACCGAAACATCGCCTTCATTGGCGGCGCGGACCACGAGTGTACCGCCACCGAGATAGCGAGTGCCAGCGGCTTTCAGCGCCGCGTTGGCGTCCTTAACCGTTGCAAAAGTCTGCAGTGCTAGCGCCATGGCTTGGCTCCTGTCAGCTCTGGCCGGCAAAATGGCTTTTCAGGGCGTTGAAGCCGCCCTGAAAAACATTGGCGCCCATGCCCTCGGCCAGCTTGTCGGCTTCCTCGGGTGCTGCGTCGAAGCTGGCGGTCCATTCGGCATAGGTGCGGTCGCCATCGGTGACGCGACGCAACTGCAGCGTCGCCTTGTGGTTGGTCAGCGGTTGCGGAGTTTCCAGGATTGAATAGCTGACGAGGAAATTCTGATCGGAGAAGTCGAGCAGCTTTTCGCGGATACGTGCTCCGCTGGCGAGCTGGAAGTTGCGCACGCAGCCTATCGTCGAAGCGTCCTTGCCGTCCTCGATATGGCTTTCCACCATGCGCGGATGCCAGCCAGGCAGACCGTTGAAATCGCGTACGCGCGCCCAGACCTTTTCGACCGGCGCGTCGATAACGCTGGAGATGGTGACTTTCGCCATATGGATATTCCCTTGCAAATGCGACAGCTGGGCAAGGGTAGGGCGGCCATTTCAGGGACGCTTATCAATGCGTCTTGAACGCCTATCAAGGAGTCTGAAAAAGGGTGGCGGCGGTCGGTTCAGGCGATCGCCCGCGCGGCCTCGCGGTAGAGCGTCGGCGGCACGCCGACATGGTCGCGGAAGAAGCGCGAGAAATTGCCCTGTGTGGTGAAGCCGAGATTGCAGGCGACCGAGATCAGCGGCTCCTGCGACCACTGCAACTGCCGCACTGCTTCCTCCATGCGCAACGTGTTCCAGTACACATTGGGGGTCAGATTGGTCTGCTCCTTGAACAGTGCGAAGAAATGCGGCCGCGACAGGCCGACACTGCGCGCCACGTCGTCGAAGCAGATGCGCTCGCAGACATTGGCCTTCATCAACTGGATCGCCTTGCGGACACGGAAATCCTGCATCGTGTTGATGCGAACACGGGCCTCCTGCGGCGCCGAGGCGTCGTCGGCGTCGAGCACTGAGTCGATGAAACGCTCGATCTCGTAATTGGCAATATCGTCGACGCTCTCATTGTCGCTGAGATGGTCGAGCAGATTGGCGGCGGCCTGATGCAGCCAGGGCTCCAGCGTGATCGCGGCTTGCGCAAACAGCGGCGCGGACGCAGGCAGGTCGCGGCGGCGCCGCGCCCAGTCCGGATCGATGTAGAAGGCGAGAAACAGACCGGGCGTCCCGTTTTGCGACAGAACATGGCTGTGCGGCTGGAAGGAGTTGATGCCGGCGGCTGTGTCGGGTCCGAGCCGCACGGTCTCGCGGCCGATGGTCATCTCCCCGGCCGTGCCTTCCAACCAGATGATCAGATGCGCCTCGACATGGGCATGGGTGACGAAGTCGCTTGCGACATTGAGGACAGAAACATGTCCGAACCGGCCCCAGTAGAGCCTGATCGCTTCCGTCATGGGTATTCCTCCCGCAGACGACTGGCCTCCCTTCGCCTGCAACGGGGATAGTGCGGCTGAGTTTGGGCCTGCGTCAAGACGGGCGTTCGTGCCGAGCGTGGAGGACGGCTGATGCGGGCGGATTTTCAGACTGAGCGATAGGTTTCCCCTTCTCCCACAAGAAGGGGAAGGGAAGAGCGCCCCCTCAAACAGAAGCCGTCATGCCGCCATCGACGTAAAGCGTATGGCCGTTGACGAAGGAGGATGCGTCGGAGGCGAGGAACACGGCGGCGCCGATCAGTTCGTCGACATTGCCCCAGCGCCCGGCGGGCGTGCGCTTTTCCAGCCAGGAGGAAAATTCCGGATTGTCGACCAGCGCCTGGTTCATCTCCGTGCGGAAATAACCGGGCGCGATCGCGTTGATCTGCAGGCCGTGTTTGGCCCAGTCGGCGCACATGCCCCGGGTCAGGTTCCTGATCGCGCCCTTGGTGGCGGTGTAAGGTGCGATGTTGGGCCGGGCCAGCTCGCTCTGCACGGAACCGATGTTGATGATCTTGCCCTTGCCGCGCGGGATCATGTGGCGGGCGACCGCCTTGCCGGCATGGAAGGCGCCCGACACATTGGTCTTGAACAGCCGCTCCCATTGCTCCTCGGGAAAATCCTCGAGCGGGGCGCGGAACTGCACGCCGGCATTGTTGATGAGGATATCGATGGCGCCGATCTCGGACTCGATTCGGGCAATGTCCGTGTCGACCGTCTGAAAATCGGTAACGTCGAAGGTCGAGGCGTGCGCCTTGAAGCCGGCGGCACGCAGCTTTTCGACGGCGCCGTCGATCCTGGCGGCATCGCGGCCGTTCAGCACCACGCTCGCCCCGTGTTCAGCGAGACCGCGAGCCAAGGCAAAACCTATGCCTTGGCCAGAACCGGTAATCAGCGCAAGCCGCCCATCGAGGCTGAAAAGGGAGCTTGTCACGGACTGTTTTGTCGTTTGACCATGATCTCTGGGCAAACGGTTCCGTTTGTCCGAGAAAACCGGTTTCCACTTTTCGGGATCATGGTCTTAATCGCTGCGGCGGAAATTGCGGATGCGGTCGAACAGCACCGCCAGCAGGATGGCGCCGCCGATGAATACGCCTTGCCAGAAGGCATTGATGCCGAGAAGGCCAAGACTGTTGCGGATCACTTCGATCAGGGCGGCGCCGACGATGGCGCCGAAGGCAGTGCCGACGCCCCCGGCCAGATTGGCGCCGCCGATGACGGTGGCGGCGATCACCTGCAACTCCATGCCGGTGCCGAGATTGGTGGTGACGGCGCCCAGCCAGCCGGTCTGGATGATGCCGGCAATGCCTGCCGACAGCGCCGAGATCATGTAGACGGCAACCTTGATCTTGCGCACCGGGACGCCGGTCAGCGTCGCCGCATGTTCGTTGCCGCCAATGGCGAAGATATGCCGGCCGAATTTGGTCCAGCGCAGGATGAAGCCGGTGATCAGCGCCAGAACGATCATGTAAAGAACCGGATTGGCGATCCCGAACACCCAGGCGCCGCCGCCCAATGCCAGCAGTTTGGCGTGGTCTGGCCCGAACTGGAAGACGACGGTGTTGTTGGAGGCGACCATCGCCAGGCTGCGGGCGATCGACAGCACACCGAGCGTCACCACGAACGGTGGAAAGCCAAGGTAGGCGATCAGGACGCCGTTGAAGGCGCCGATGGCGAGCGCGGTTGCGATAGAGGCCAGAATGCCGACCTCGATCGAGTAGCCGGCATGCATGGTGACGGCCAGCACCATCGATGACAGGCACAGCACCGAGCCGACCGACAGGTCGATGCCGCCGGTGATGATGACGAAGGTCATGCCGAGCGCGATGATAGCGACGAAGGTGATGTTGCGGGTAATGTTGTAGAGGTTTTTCGACGTGGCGAAGGCGTCGGTGGCAAACGATAGGAACAGGCAGGCGAGGATGACGGAGATCACCACCCAGAAAGTCTGGCTGGCAAACAGCCTTGCCAGCAAGGATTGCTGCTTGTGCTCGATCGGCTGGTCAATTGTCAGTGCCATCGTTGACCTTCATCTGCTGTCATAGTGAAAACGCTTGAAATCAAACCTGTTCGATGGCGCCGGTAATCAGCCCGGTGACTTCCTCGGGCGAACTCGACGCAATCGTCTTGTCGGCGACCTTGCGGCCGCGCCGCATGACGATGACGCGGTCGGCGACGGTGAAGACATCCGGCATGCGGTGGCTGATCAGCACCACGGCGATGCCCTGGTCGCGCAAATGGCGGATCAGGTTCAGCACCTCGGCGACCTGGCGCACCGAAATTGCGGCCGTCGGTTCGTCCATCAGCACGATCTTGGCCTGCGACAGCATGGTGCGGGCAATCGCCACGGCCTGGCGCTGGCCACCCGACATCTGCTTGACGAGGTCGCGCGGACGGGTCTCGGACTTCAATTCGGCGAAGAGCTGGCCGGCGCGCTTGTACATCGTCGCATAATCGAGGATGCGGAGCGGCCCTAGGCCGCGGCGCAATTCGCGGCCGAGATAGACATTCGCCGCCGCGGTCAGATTGTTGCAGAGCGCCAGATCCTGATGGACGATCTCGATGCCGTGCTGGCGGGCTTCCGCCGGCTTGTGCAGGATCAATTCCTTGCCATCCATGTGCATGGTGCCATGGCTCGGGCGGAAATTGCCGGCGATCATCTTGACCAGCGTCGACTTGCCGGCGCCGTTGTCGCCCATCAGGCCGACCACCTGTCCAGGCTCGATCGACAGCGAAACGTCATTGACCGCCTGGATGGCGCCGAAATGCCTTGAGATGTTGGTGAGTTCGAGAACCGCCACCAGCCTTTACCTCCCGTGCCTTGCCTGCTTTTCCGGTGGACCGGGCGCAGCTTTCGCCACGCTTTTCCAGCTCCTCCCGGAAACAGCGCTGACCTGCATCTACGCGAATGCCTGCGCAGGCGTCAATTGTCAGACGAATAAGAATTGGCGATAGTCACGGAAATGCGGCCGGGGGCTGTTGCGAGACGGGGTTGAATCTTTCGAAAAATCAGTTTTGTAGGACAAATGGCATTGACGTTGGCCGCGAGCCGAGATTAGCTGAGCTTCGGAGGATTAAATCAATATACCGATCCCATGCCGGCCTGCCGCGCGGGATTATCAGAGGATTGTCGGTCGTTGCCAGTCAGTTTTCGATCTGGCTGACCGAAATGAAAATACTTATCGGCCTGGCGTATGACATGAGCGCTCGCACAACGACCCTCTGTCATCACGCATCCGGTCGATCTGTGTGGCGGGCACGCCGTGTCCGTCTGTTTCCAAGGGAGGACTGACATGAGGAAAACACTTTTGCTCGCCGCCGTCGCCGCCATGGCGCTTGGCGCCGGGCCGGCTTTGGCCAAGAAACAGCTCGTCATTGTCGTGAAAGGTCTCGACAATCCGTTCTTCGAAGCCATTCACCAGGGTTGCGAGAAATGGAACAAGGAAAACGCCAGCTCGGAATATGAGTGCTTCTACACCGGCCCGGCGTCGACTTCCGATGAAGCCGGCGAGGCGCAGATCGTCCAGGACATGCTGAGCAAGGCCGACACCGTGGCGATGGCGATTTCGCCGTCCAACGCCCCACTGATCGCGCAGACGATCAAGACCGCCAATCCGACGATCCCGATCATGACGCTCGATGCGGATCTCAGCAAGGAAGATGCAGCCCTTCGCAAGACCTATCTCGGCACCGACAACTATCTGATGGGTCACAAGATCGGCGAGTACATCAAGAAGGGCAAGCCGAACGGCGGCACGATCTGCACGATCGAGGGCAACCCGGCCGCCGACAACATCCTGCGCCGCGCCCAGGGCATGCGTGACGCACTGTCGGGCAAGGAGGGCCTTGCCGCACTTGCCGGTGAAGGTGGCTGGACCGAAGTTGCCGGCTGCCCGGTATTCACCAATGACGACGGCGCCAAGGGCGTGCAGGCGATGACCGACATCCTCGCCGCCAACCCCAAGCTCGACGCCTTCGGCATCATGGGCGGCTGGCCGCTGTTCGGCGCGCCGCAGCCCTATCGCGATCTGTTCGGACCGCTCAAGGACCGGATAGCCAGCAACGACTTCGTCGTCGGTGCCGCCGACACGATCGGCGACGAGGTGGCGATCGCCCGTGACGGCCTCGTGACCGCGCTTGTCGGTCAGCGGCCGTTCGAAATGGGCTACAAGGCACCGTCGGTGATGATCGACCTGGTCGAAGGCAAGGCCGTCGCCGATCCGGTGTTCACCGGCCTCGACGAATGCACCAAGGACACGGTCGACACCTGCATCCAGAAGTAGGTTCTCGATTTCGGGGCGCCCGGCAACGGGCGTCCCGTCACTCCTGAACGGGACGCAATGGTTGGGGCAACAGGCTCCGGCTTTCGCGCGTCCATGGTTTGGATTTTTCGGCAACGAGATCGGCGCGCCGCGTAAAGTTCGGACCTGTCCGGATGATAGGCGGCCGACGCATTGGAATGTGGATGCCGGACGAGAAGTCAAACAAACGCGCCGACCGGCCCATGGCACACGCCAGCCGCCATCCGGGCGTCATGCGGGTTACTGGTGCCGCGCACTTTCCGGGAGCGAGCGTTCATGTCTCGCTGGCCGGTGAAATTGGGCTGCGGATCGTGCGTGGCGACTATCCGCCCGGCACCATCCTGCCCAACGAAGCCAAATGGGCCGAGATCTTCAATGTCAGCCGTTCTGCGGTGCGCGAAGCCATCAAGATGCTGATGGCGAAAAGCCTGTTGGCATCGCGGCCCAAGATCGGCAGCTGGGTCGAGCCTAAGGAGCGCTGGAACCTGCTCGACCGCGACGTGCTTGCCTGGTACGCGACGGCGCCCGACCGCGAGGCTTTCCTGCGCACCGTGCAGGAGTTTCGTCACATCATCGAGCCGGAGGCGTCGGCCTTTGCCGCCACGCGGCGCAACGACGAACAGATGGCGGAGATCAGCCAGGCCTGCCGCGAAATGGGCGAGGCCTTGAGCCTGCAGGAGCGTATCCGTGCCGACACGCGTTTTCATCTGGCCATCCTTCGCGCCTCCGGCAACGACCTTCTGGTGCCGCTCGGCGTGTTGATCGAGTCGGCGCTCGATCATCTCTTCGCGTTCACGACGCAGCAGGTCAGCGACCAGCGGCAGGCGCAGAAGCTGCATGAAGCGATCGAGAAGAACATCCGCCTGCGGCGTCCAGCCGCGGCGCGCAACGCTGTGCACAAGCTGCTTGAAAACACCGACGATGGGATAGGACGGTGGAGGCGGTGATCGGCACCTGCGCCTGGCAAGCACTCAGATCGTTTGCTTCTTGCCATCCTTCATTGGCATCAGGTCGACGCCGTTGACCTTGCCGATATGGGTTGCCAGCATCGGCACGAATTGCTCGGCCGGGCCGGTGGCATGGGCGCCGGCGAAGGAGTTCTTGGTCGCGTTGCCGAGCGGGTTGGCGATGCCGGCCGCACCCGCCATCGATTCCAGATAGGTCAGGTCCTTGAAGGCATTGGCGATCGAGAATTTGTGGGCGTCGCGCTCGCCCTCCAGCGTCCAGCGCATGAAGGTCTGGTAGAAGCCGCAATCCATGCGGCCGTTGCGGATGACGCTGTCGAAGCGCGGCGGCGAGATGCCGACTTTCTGCGCAAGCGCCAATGCCTCGGCATAGATCGCGGCGTAGCCGAGCGAGATGAAATTGTTGAGCAGCTTCATGCGGTGGCCGTCGCCGGTGTCGCCGATATGGACGATGCGGCCGGCCCAGGTTTCGATCACCGGTTTCACCCTGGCAAAGAGAGCGTCCGGCGCGCCGACCATGGCGTCGAGCGTGCCTTCCCAGGCTTCCTTCGGCGTGCGGCTCAGCGGCGCGTCGACGAAATCGACGCCGAGCGCCTTCAGTTCCGCTGCCAGTGCCACCGTCGAGACTGGATCGGCGGTCGAGCAATCGACGACGACCGAGCCCTTCTTCAAACCCTCCTTGAGGCCGCCTGGGCCACGAATGATCGCTTCGACCTCGCGTGAGCCGGTGACGCAGATGAAGACGATTGTCGATGCCGCCGCCACATCGCGCGAGGTCGATGCTTCAGTGGCGCCGCGGCCAATAAGGTCTTCCGCCGGCTTGCGGTTCTTGCGGCCGAGAAAGGTCAGGCTGTAGCCCTTGTCGACGATGTTCTTGGCGATCCCGTGCCCCATCAGACCAAGGCCGATGAAGCCGATCTTTTCGCTCGCGGCAGTCGTATTCATGTCTTCAAGTCCTGTTGCAATGATTGATGTCAGGCGCTGCCGTTTTGCAGGCGAGGTGGTTGCGGATGGCGATATTGTCTGACAATACACATAAATCCCAGATGATGTGGAGAGCAAAATGACGAAGCGGATCATGTTCACCGGCGGCAGCGGCAAGGCCGGACGCCATGTCGTGCAATATCTGGTGGAGCAGGGCTGCCAGGTGCTCAACATCGACACCAAGCTGCTCGACAATCCCAAGGTGCGTACGCTGATCACCGACATCACCGACAGCGGGCAGGTGTTCAACGCGCTGTCGAGCTATATGGGCCTGCATGAATTCGACCCGTCGCTGCGCCCGCAGCCGGTCGATGCGGTGGTCCACTTTGCCGCCATCCCGCGCATCATGATCACCACCGACAACGAAGTGTTCCGCATCAATGCGCTCGGCACCTACAATGTCATCGAGGCGGCGGTGAAGCTCGGCATCCGCAAGGTTATCATCGCCTCGAGCGAGACGACCTATGGCCTCGTCTTCGCCAATGAGCCGCGTGATCCCAAATATTTCCCGCTCGACGAGGAGTACGATGTCGATCCGATGGACAGCTACGCGCTGTCCAAGGTCGTCAACGAGAAGACGGCTCGCGCCTTTGCGCAGCGCGATGGCACCGACATCTATGCCTTGCGCATCGGCAACGTCATCGAACCGCACGAATATTCGCTGTTTCCGAAATGGTTCGCCGACCCGGGTTTCCGCAAGCGCATCGCCTGGAGTTATGTCGATGCGCGCGACCTCGGCCAGATCACGCTGCGCGCCATCGAGAAGGACGGCCTCGGCTATCAGGTGTTCAACGCCGCCAACGACGATACCTCGTCCGATTTGCCGACCGCCGAACTCTTGAAGCGGTTCTATCCCGGCGTGCCGGTCAAGGCCGAACTCGGCGAATACGAGACGCTGCTCTCCAACCGCAAGGCGCGCGAGGTGCTCGGTTTCCGCCCGGAGCACAGCTGGCGCAGATACGTCAAGCAGGCCTAGGCATGTCGATATTCAGGTGATCTCGACATGCCAATCAAGCAGCGGATCGGGGCTGATCTGTGCACAGCGGCCGGCTTTGCGGCCCAAGCCGCTTGCCGCGCTTGACAGCACCCTCAATCCAGACTTTCTGGAGCCTATGCGGGACGCGAAGCCGAACAAGGAAAAATCGTCAGCGAAATCGGCCTCCACCGAGCGTCCCGCTGGCGTTCGCCGACCTGATGCGGCGCGCATTCCAG
Source organism: Mesorhizobium sp. M0293 (assembly GCF_040321735.1). NCBI lineage: Bacteria > Pseudomonadati > Pseudomonadota > Alphaproteobacteria > Hyphomicrobiales > Phyllobacteriaceae > Mesorhizobium > Mesorhizobium sp. M0293. The sequence goes on along the minus strand of NZ_JAMYSA010000002.1, from coordinate 129,594 downwards.
GGTCGAGCGTCCATGCCTCTCTGGCCAGCGAGATCGGCCTCAGGATCGTGCGCGGCGACTATCCGCCCGGAACCATCCTGCCCAACGAAGCGAAATGGTCGGAAACCTTCAGCGTCAGCCGCTCGGCGGTGCGCGAGGCGATCAAGATGCTGATGGCCAAGAGCCTCTTGGCCTCACGTCCCAAGATCGGCAGCTGGGTCGAGCCGAAGGAACGCTGGAACCTGCTCGATCGCGACGTGCTGGCCTGGTACGCGACGTCGCCGGATCGGGAAGTGTTTTTGAAGACCGTGCAGGAGTTCCGCCACATCATCGAGCCGGAAGCGACCGCCTTTGCCGCCATGCGGCGCACCGACGAACAGATGGCCGAGATCAGCCAGGCGTGCCAGGAGATGGGCGCGGCGACCAGCCTGCAGGAGCGCACCCGCGCCGACACGCGGTTTCACCTCGCCATTCTGCGCGCTTCGGGCAACGACCTTCTGGTGCCGCTCGGCGTGCTGATCGAATCCGCCTTCGATCATCTCTTTGCCTATACGACGCGGGAAATCGACGATCTCAACCACGCTCAGAAGCTGCACGAGGCGATCGAGAAGAACATCCGCCTGCAACGGCCGGACGCGGCGCGCAACGCCGTGCGCAAACTGCTCGCCAACACCGACGGCGTCATCCGCGCCCGGTAGGGTCTATCGGGTCGCAGCTAATCGTCCTTCTCACGCCCGAAGGCGGCGCGCAGCTCGTCCTTGGCGTCCTCAAGCATTTTTTTGCGCGCGGCAGGCAGGTTCTTGCCGGCGCGATTGATGTAGAAGTTCAGCATCGACATGGCTGACTGGAACGGCTCGGCCTTGCGCCGGTGGCTGTGTTCGGCGGATCGCTTGAGCGAGGCGGCGATCTTCTTGGCGTCGTCGGATTCGAAGACGTGATCCTCGAGATCCAGCGCGTCGCTGTGCTCGGTCACCTCGGCCGACCATTTCTTCTTGGTGGCGGTCATGGCTGGACTCCTTTGCCGGTTTGCTTGTTGGGAAACTCCGCATATTGGCATCGGTTCCGGCATTCGCCCCTAGAGCGGTCCATCGTTTAACGGAAACGTTGAACCGCTCTACCTCTTTGTCTTGACGCAATTCCGGACGGAAAACCGCTTCACACTTTTCCTGGAATTGCTTTAGGGCCTGGAGCCACGGATTTGCCCGCTGTGGCGCTGCTGCGGCCTGAGAATGCGCCGATAGTGGCGCGAACGGCAGCCGATTGTTGAGACCGCCGACAGGAAACGCCTTGACCCGAACCGACTTGAGCCGGCCAAGTCCCGGCATCGACAGCTCCTATGCCTGGATGCGGCTTGCCATCTCGATGCTGCTGGCGACGATCGGCGCCGTCGGCATGTGGGCGGTTGTCGTCGTGCTGCCCGCCGTGCAGGCCGAATTCGGCGTCGACCGTGCCGCGGCTTCAATGCCCTACACCGCGACCATGGTCGGTTTTGCCGCCGGCAACGTGCTGATCGGCCGCGCCATCGACCGTATGGGCTACTGGATCCCGGCGCTGCTCTCTTCGATTGCGCTCTCCGCCGGCCTCCTGCTCGCGGCGCTGTCGACCTCGATCCTGCAATTCACCCTTGCTCAAGGGGTTCTGATCGGCGTCGGCACGTCCGTGATCTTCGGGCCGCTGATTGCCGACATCTCGCACTGGTTCAACCGCCGGCGCGGTGTCGCAGTGACCGCGGCGGCTGCCGGCAACTACCTTGCCGGAGCGATCTGGCCGACCATCATGCCGACACTGATGAAGGCGGAAGGCTGGCGCTTCACCTATGCGGCAATCGGCATCTTCTGCCTGGTCACCATGGTGCCGCTGGTGCTGATGCTGCGGCGCGGTGCCCCGGCCGCAGCCGCTGCCGGCTCGCCGGGAAGCCGGCCGGTGCAGCCGATCTCGCTGTCGCCGGCGGCGTTGCAGGTGCTGCTGGTCGTCGCCGGGCTCGGCTGCTGCGTGGCGATGTCGATGCCGCAGGTGCATATCGTCGCCTATTGCATGGATCTCGGCTACGGCGTGGCGCATGGCGCCGACATGCTGTCGATCATGATGGCCGGCGGCGTCGTCAGCCGGTTGGCGTCGGGCTTTCTCGCCGACCGTATCGGCGCTGTGTGGACACTGATGATCGGCTCGATGCTGCAGTGCCTGTCGTTGCTGTTCTACATCCCGTTCGACGGACTTGCCTCGCTCTATGTGGTGTCGCTGGTATTCGGCCTGTCGCAAGGCGGCATCGTGCCTTGCTACGCCATCATCGTGCGCGACTACATGCCCGCCAAAGAGGCCGGCCAGCGCATCGGCATCGTCATGATGGCGACCATCTTCGGCATGGCGATCGGTGGCTGGATGTCGGGCTGGATCTACGACTTGACCGGTTCCTATGCGGCTGCGTTCCTCAACGGCATCGCCTGGAATTTGCTGAACATACTGGCGATCGGACTGTTGTTCTGGAAGGCACGGCGCAGCACTGCGGTGATGGCCTGAAGGTTGGCAGGATTGTTGCCGTTGCTTGACAAGGACAACAGGCTGCGCGACGCCAGGAAGGCGATTGGGTGCGGCAACGCGGGGCCGGTAGGATGGCGACAGCAAAAACGATCGTATCGCGACCTACGGGGTGCATTCCCGAGCGAGCGCGTCCGTGATCAAGCCGCGCTCGCGCCGTGGCGGCGGCCGCCCGACCATATCAGATGTGGCGCGCAAGGCCGGGGTCGGCGCCATCACCGTGTCGCGCGCCTTGCGCGAGCCGGAGCGCGTCTCCGAAGAGCTGCGCCGCCAGATCCAGACCGCCGTCGACGAACTCGGCTATGTGCCGGACCCGAATGCGCGGGCGCTGGCCTCGGCGCGCGCCGAAGTGTTCGGCGTGCTGGTGCCGTCGCTCACCAACAACGTCTTTGCCGAGGTGGTGCGCGGCATCTATGACAGCCTGTCGGCCAGCCCGTTCCGCATCCAGCTCGGCAACACCCATTATTCCGGCCTCGAGGAAGAGCGGCTGCTGCAGCTGTTCGGTTCGCAGCGGCCGGCAGCGCTGATCGTCGCCGGCATCGACCAGACGCCGGCCTCGCGAAAGCTGCTGGAGAATGCCGGCTGCCCGGTGGTGCAGGTCATGGAGACTGGACCTGATCCGGTCGACATGATGGTCGGCTTCTCACATCTCGACGGCGGCAGGACGGCGACCGAACATCTGATCGAGGCGGGCTATCGCCGCATCGGCTTCATCGGCGCGCGCATGGACCCGCGCTCGCAGCGGCGCCTTGCCGGCTATCGCGCGGCGATGGAGGCTGCCGGCCTGTTCGACCCGCGCCTTGTCACCACCACGCCGGTTCCGTCCAGCGTATCGCTCGGCCGCGAGATGTTCCGCGACGCGCTGGCCAAGGTGCCGACACTCGACGGTGTCTTCTGCAACAATGACGACATCGCGCTCGGCGTGTTGTTCGAGTGTCATCGCGCCTCGATCGCGGTGCCGAAGACGATCGGCATCGTCGGTTTCAACGACCTCGACATGATGCAAGTGGCGTTTCCGTCGATCACCAGCATCCGCACCCATCGCTATGAGATCGGCCGGCGTGCGGTCGCCATGGCGCTGGCGGCGATCACCGGCAACAGGCCGGAGCAACGGATTGTCGATCTCGGTTTCGAGCTCAAGCGCCGCGAAAGCACCGCCCGTTGAAACGCACAGAGGCGACTGTGCGAATGCCGGTTTACACGCCAATTTGGTAGCGCTACCATATTTGCTGAACGGGTGGACGAGCAACAGGTCGCGACTGTTTATTATATATAAGCGACAACTAAAACTTGTTTATTATGGATAATATGATAATTTTCGCCCGCCTGGCGGTGACAAGGGGGAGGAACCAGGTCGGCCGTCACGGGCAACTAAACCGCGTATGCCAAGGCAAGGAGGTGCCAGGCCCATCGCGTCAAAAAACTTCGCACAGCGAAACCACAATCAGAACTGCAACTGGGAGGAATATCGATGATCAAGTCACTTGTTGGTGGCATCGTTGCCGCCACTGCATTCGTCATGTTGAGCTCGTCGGCAATTGCCGCGGGCCCTGAAGTCGTCAAGGGTCCGGCGGCGGAGCCGGATTGCTTCGCACCCTGGGCTGCGGATACGCAGTTTTTCAAGTTTCCCAAGAAGGACGGCCCATACCGCATCGCGCTCGCCAACGGCTATATCGCCAATACCTGGCGTATCCAGATGGTGCAGACCGCAAAGGCCTATGCGGCACAAAAGGACGTTGCCGCGAAGCTGAAGGAATTCAAGGTCGTCTCGACTGGTGAAGATGTTCCGGCGCAGATTTCGGCGATCAACAACTTCATCGATTCCGGCTATGACGCGATCGTCGTCAACGCGCAGAACCCGACAGCCTTCGGGCCGGTGATCAAGCGTGCCAAGGAGGCCGGCGTCGTGCTGGTTGCCTTTGACAACATTCTCGACACCAAGGACGCCATCAACGTCAACGTCGACCAGAAAGGCCTTGGCGAACTATGGGGCAAATGGTTGGTCACGCATGTGCCGAACGGCGGCAAGGTGCTTGAGGTGCGTGGCGTTGCTGGAACGTCGGTCGACACCGACCGGCACAATGGCATCCATGAGGCTCTCGACGCTTCCGGCAAGAAATGGGCCGTCACCGAGGTTGTCGGCAAGTGGGATGACGGCGTTGCGCAAAAGGCCTCGGCCGACGCGATTGCCACCAACGGTCCCTTCGACGGCGTGACCGGACAAGGTGGCGACACCGGCATCGTGCAGGCGATGATCGATGCCAAGCATCCCTTCGTGCCGTTCGGCGGCGAGACCGAGAACGGCTTTCGCAAATTCTGCGCTGCCCATGCAGGCGACGGGTTGAAATGTTCGTCAGCCGGTACTGGCCCAGCGCAGGTTGCGGTCGCCATCAAGACGGCGATCTCGGCACTTGAAGGCAATGTCGTCCCGCAATCGGTCAAGCTGCCGCTGGCGATCGTCGAAGATCCGAACTTCAAGGCAGGCGAGGATTTCTTCCCAGACCAGTCCGACAATTTCTTCGTCGGCAATTCCTTCCCGACCTGCGGCATCAATTTCACGGCGCAGGAAATCATGGGTCAGACCAAGGCTGACCAATAGGCTGCACAACGGCGCCGTGGGACCCCGCGGCGCCGACCACTCGATAGGTCTGATCGTTAAACTGCCTGGGGAGGGCCGATGGACGGTGCGGTTCCGCTCTTCCGGATGGAAGGCATATCCAAGCGCTATGGGGGCGTGCGGGCGCTGGAGAAGGCCGAGCTTTTGGTCACGCCAGGCAGCATCCACGCCATCCTTGGCGAAAATGGCGCCGGCAAATCGACGCTGATCAAGGTCATGGCAGGCGTCGTCGCGGCCGACGAAGGCCGGATGATGCTGGATGGCCGCGAGGTAACTTTCGCCTCTCCGGCTGCCGCCAACAAGGCGGGCATCGTCTGCATCTTCCAGGAGCTGTCGCTGGTTCCCGAACTCAGCGTCGCCGACAACATCGTCATTTCCGATCCACCCAAACGCTTCGGCATGATCGACCGCAAGGCGCAACGCCGCATCGCCGAGGAGGCGCTGGCGCGCGCGGGCGCGGCTGACATCCACCCTTTGGCCCTGGTCAAGGACCTGCCGCTGTCGCGCCGGCAGATGGTCGAGATCGCCAAGGCGCTGGCCAGGAAGCCGCGCATCCTGATCCTCGACGAGGCGACTTCGGCACTGACCGCCACCGACGTCGCCAAGATCTTCAGCGTGCTCAAGCGATTGCGCTCGGAAGGGCTGGCGCTGCTTTATATCTCGCACCGCATGAACGAGATCGCCGAGCTTGCCGACCACTGCACGGTGTTTCGCAACGGCCGCAATGTCGCCAGCTATAAGGCAGGCACAAAGAGCGACAACGAAGTCGTCGAACTGATGATCGGGCGCGAATACAGCCACATCTTTCCGCCCAAGCCGGCGGCCGTACCAGCCACCGCCGCCCCCAGGCTCGAAGCCCGTAAGCTTTCCTGGGCCGACCGGCTGCACGACATCTCGCTGACGGTCGGGGCAGGTGAGGTGGTCGGGCTCGGTGGCCTCGATGGCCAGGGCCAGCGCGAATTGCTGCTCGCCTTCTTCGGCGTGCTGCGCGGCCTGTCCGGCCAGATCCTGATCGACGGCAAGCCTGTGTCGATCACCAGTCCATCCGTCGCGCGCGACGACGGCATCGGCATGGCGCTCATTCCCGAGGACCGCAAGACCGAAGGCCTGATGCTGCCGATGACGGTGCGCGAGAACCTGTCCTTCGCCGCGCTCGACCGGCTGTCGAAAACCGGCATCATCGACCGCGCCGCCGAGCAGCGGCTGATCGACGACATGGTCGGCCTTTTGGCGATCAAGACGGCAGGCCTCGACATTCCGGTCGGCGCACTGTCGGGCGGCAACCAGCAGAAGGTGGTCATCGCCAAATGGCTGATGCGGCAACCGCGCATCATCCTGCTCAACGATCCGACGCGCGGCATCGATGTCGGCACCAAGCAGGAGCTCTATCAGCTAATGCGCAAGCTCGCCGATGCGGGTGCGGCGATCCTGTTCTATTCGACAGACTATGACGAACTGATCGGCTGCTGCGACCGCGTGCTGGTGCTCTATGACGGGGCGGTCAAGCGCGAGCTGGTCGGCGCGGAGATCACCGAGCGGGCGCTGATATCAAGTGCGCTCAACATCCATGGCGAGGAGAGCCCGGTGGGCCTGGGAGCAGACGCGTGAGAGATTGGCGCTACTGGCTGGCCGAGCAGCGCGGAACGCTGCTGGCGTTCGGCATTTTCATCGTCATGTTCGTCATCTACACCTCGAACCATCCGGCCGGCTTCACCGCCAACGTCGTGCAGACAGCCTCGAACAAAGGCGTGCTGCTCGCCTTTGTGGCGATGGCCCAGACGCTGGTGGTGATCACCGCCGGCATCGACCTCTCCATCGGCATGATCTTCCTGCTCACCAATTGCCTCGCCTCCTGGCTGGTGGTGGGCACGCCGATGCAGACGACGCTGGGCGTCATCGCCGTGCTGGCGGTGGGCCTTTTATGCGGCGCCATCAACGGCGCCATCGTCATCTATGGGCGGCTGCAGCCGATCGTTGCCACGATTGCCACAGGGGCCGTCTATTACGGCATCGGCCTATTGCTGCGGCCATTTCCGGGCGGTTCGGTCAATGAGGATCTGGCTGACGCGCTGACCGGCCGCGTGTTTGGGGTGGTCCCGGCGAGCCTCGTCGCGCTGTTGGCAATCGTGCTGGTGATCTGGGTGCCGTTCAGCCGCTCGGTACTAGGCCGCGCTGCTTACGCGGCCGGGTCGTCGGAAACGGCGGCCTACATGTCCGGCGTGCCGATAAGGCGCGGCAAGTTCGCCGCCTACACGCTGGCCGGGCTGCTGGCTGCGATCGGCGGCCTGTTCCTGACCTTCTTCACCTATACGGGCGAGGCGGCCTATGCCAGCGGCAACGCCTACACGCTGTTTTCGATCGCCGCCGTGGTGCTCGGCGGCGTCTCGCTGTTCGGCGGCAAGGGCAGCGCCATCGGCGCGATCTTCGGTGCGCTGGCCTTCCGCACCATTGGCGACCTTTTGTTCGTCTTCGATTTCGATCCGCTCTGGCAGCCGCTGTTCCAGGGCGTTATCCTGCTGGTCGCCGTCAGCCTCGGCGCCTTCGCCCTGTTTCGGGTCCGCAACCGGCTGGAGTGGTTCCTGTGAGCGAAACGACGCTTGGCGGCATTGCCGGCCGCATGCCCAGATTCATCCGCCGCGCCGATCCGGCGGTGCTGACGGCCTTTGCCTGCATCGTGCTGTTGCTGTTCCTCGGCAGCCTCTATTCCAGAAGCTTCCTGTCGCCTGAATATCTCTTGCAGCAGCTCAAAGTGGCTTCGTTCCTCGGCGTCATCGCCACCGGTATGATGCTGGTCATCCTGCTTGGCCAGATCGACCTGTCGGTGCCTTGGGCGGTGGCAGCGGGCGCGATGATGGCCTGTGCGGCGGCGGCCTATGGTCCGGTCGGCGTGGCGCTGGCCATTCCGTGCGGCATCGTCTGCGGCATGCTGATCGGCGTCGTCAACGGCATCGGCGTCGCCTATCTGCGCATCCCCTCGATGATCATCACGCTGGCCACCAACGCCGTCGCGCAGGGGCTGATGGTCGTCTACACCGGCGGCTTCTCACCACAGGATTCGGCGACGGGCGCGATGCGCTACCTGGCGACAGGTTTCACCATTCCGGGCGTGCCCAACGCGGTCATCATCTGGGCGCTGATCGGGGCTGCGATGGTCTTCGTGCTGACCCGCACCAGCTTCGGCCGCACCGTTTACGGCATCGGCAACCGCGAGCGCGCGGCCTATCTCTCTGGGATCGACACACGGCGCGTCGTGATGATCGCCTTCGCCGTCTCCGGCGGTCTTTCGGCCTTCGGTGGCGTGCTTTTGGCCGGCTATGCCTCCAAGGCGGCGCAGTCGATGGGTGATGCCTATCTGTTGCCGTCGATCGCCGCCGTGGTGCTTGGCGGTACTTCGATCCTGGGCGGGCGCGGCTCTTATCTCGGCACCGTCGCCGGCGTCATCCTGATCACGCTGCTGCAATCCATCCTGTCGGTCATGCAGATGCCGGAAGCGGGGCGGCAGATCATCTACGGCGTCGTCATCGTCGCCATGCTGCTTGTCTACGGCCGCGCGCCGGCAAGCCGCTGACAGTGGACGAAAAGGCAGCACAGGCGCCGACGGGCGCTCCCGGCTCAGTGCCGGTCATCGTGGTGATGGGCGTCGCCGGCTGCGGCAAGTCGGCCGTCGGCACGGCGCTGGCGGCCGAATTGGGCGTAATCTTCATCGAGGGCGACAGGCTGCACCCGCCGGAAAATGTCGCGCGCATGGCAAGCGGCGAGCCGCTCACCGATCAATTGCGGGAAGGCTGGCTCGACGCGATCGGCGAGCGCATCGCTGAGTCCGTGGACAACGGACAGGGCGTGGTTGCCGCCTGCTCGGCGCTGAAGCGCAGATATCGCGCGCGCTTGAGCGGTTTCTGCCCGCGGATAGTCTTCCTCTATCTGGAGATCGACCCTGCCACGGCGATGCAGCGTGTCGGCAACCGCAAGGGCCATTTCATGCCGGCGAGCCTTGTCGACAGCCAGTTCGCCATCCTCGAGCCGCCAGCAGCGAACGAGCGGGCATTGACGCTCGATGCGACGCGCCCGGTCAGCGAACTCGTCGCTGCCGCCGTCCACTGGATACGCCGGTCATGAGCCTTTGCACCTGCGATCTGCTCAAGCAAACGCGGTGCATTTGGTATTGATTTAAATCTGCGACGTCAATTCGACCGGGAAATCATCATTGTCGGCATCGCGCATGGCGGCGAGGCTGCGGTTATCAAGCACTTCGGCGATCGCCTGCCGCACTTCCAGCATCATGTGCCGGACCTGGCAGGTCGCCTCATCGCAGTCGTCACAGCGCTGATACTGCGTGCGGCTGGCGCAGGGAATCGGCGCCAGCGGCCCGTCAAGCACGCGCACGACATGGCCGATCTTGATTTCGGATGCGGGCCGGGCGAGGCGATAGCCGCCTTCCTTGCCCTTGCGGCTCTGGACGAAGCCTGCATTGCGCAACTCGCCCAGGATGGCATCGAGGAATTTCTTCGGGATGTTGTTGGCCACCGCGATGTCGTTGACGAAGGCCAGTTGGCCCACCGGCAGGCCGGACAGATGCACGAGGGCCTTGAGGCCGTATTTGCCTTTTTTTGTCAGCATGCCCAGATCAACCCATTGAAGCCCCAACCACTCGCATCTGGCGACTGTTTGTGTGCAAATAATGACGTTTTCGCTGTGCGATGATATTTCGCGAAAACGAGCCGCCGAATGGCACGTTAGGCACAAACACGTTGATTCTTTGTAACGTTTTGCACTGACGACGCCGATATTCCGCTGAAAACCGGGTTGCCGGCGCATAAACGAAAAAAGCCGGCAAAGCGCCGGCTCCCTCGCTTACCCCGGATGTTGCTGCCGTCAGCGGCTACCATAGGTCTGGTCGAGCAGGCCGCCGGCGGCGAAATGCTCCTTCTGCACCTTGTCCCAGCCGCCAAAGACACCTTCGACGGTCAGCAGGCGGACATCGGGAAACTGGGCTTTGTATTTGGCCTCCACTGCTGCATCGCGGACCCGGGTGCCGTTCTGGGCGAGGATGTCCTGGCCCTCCGGCGTGTAGAGGAAGTCGAGATAGGTCTTTGCCAGCTCGCGCGTGCCATGCTCGTCGGCGACCTTGTCGACGATCGCGACCGGGAATTCGGCGAGCAGACTGACCGAGGGTGTGACCTGCTCGAATTTGTCGTCGCCATACTCTTTGCGGATGCCGCGCGTCTCGGACTCGAAGGTGATCAGCACGTCGCCGATCTCGCGCTGCACGAAGGTGGTAGTCGCGGCGCGGCCGCCGGTGTCGAAGATCGGCACGTTGTTGAACAGCTTGGTAATGAACTCCTTCACCTTGGCATCGTCGCCCTTGAAAGCTTCCTTGGCATAGGCGGTAGCCGCCAGATAGGTATAGCGCGCATTGCCGGAGGTTTTCGGGTTGGGGAAGATCACCTGCACGTCGTCGCGCACGAGATCGTTCCAGTCCTTGATGTGCTTGGGGTTGCCGGCGCGTACCAGGAAGGACGGCAGCGAATAGAAGGGCGAGGCGTTGTCGGGGAAATCCTTCTGCCAGTCGGCCGAGACGAGGCCCTTCTTGACCAGAAAATCTATGTCGGTGACCTGGTTGAAGGTAACGACATCGGCGCCAAGGCCCTCGGCGATGGCGCGCGCCTGTGCCGAAGTGCCGGCATGCGACTGGTCGACGGTGACGCCCGGATGTTGCGCGATGAAGGCTTTGTTGACCTGCACGAACAATTCGCGGCCGACATCATAGGACGCGTTGAGCAGTTTGTCGGCCGACCAGGCCTGGGAGGATGCGAGGAACAGGCCGGCGACGGTGGCGACGCCAAGGAAAAATCGCTTCATGAAACAGGCTCCGATGCAATGCGTTATGCTGGGCGTTATGCTGGGACCATAGCCGTGGCGCATCATGCGCGACGAGGCACGCACTGTAGCTTCATGGCCTTGCTGCGAGAAAAGATATCGCTGAAATGGTCAGTTATTGGAATTCTGTTCCAACGGATGGCTGTCGTCGTCGTAGTTTTTCTGTGCCTTGTACCGCAGCGTCGTATGGCATATACAAATGGCATATACAAGGAGTCGCGACCATGCCCCAGAAACGGCATTCAACGACACCGCCGAAGGAGGCGAAGCTGTTTCGCAACAATCGCAGCCAGGCGGTGCGCATTCCCGTCGAGTTCGAACTTCCAGGTGATAAGGTCCTGATCAGTCGCGAAGGCGACCGCCTTGTCATCGAGCCGGTTCGCAAACCCGGCCTCACCGCGCTGCTCGCTCAATGGGCGAAAGAGCCGCCGCTCGGTCCTGAGGACGACTTCCCCGAGATCGACGACGCGCCGATCAAATCCGAGGAAATTTTCTGATGCGGTTCATGCTGGACACGAACATCATCAGCGACATGATCCGAAACCCCGCTGGCAAGGCCGCAAGTGCAATGGCGCGCGCGGGAGATGCCGCCGTGTGCACCAGCATCGTAGTCGCCGCGGAATTGCGATATGGCTGCGCCAGGAAAGGGTCGGCCAAGCTGCTGAGGAAAATCGAGGAACTGCTGGCCGAGATCCCAGTCCTGCCGCTCGATGTACCGGTAGATGCCGAATATGGCGCCCTTCGCGCCGAGATGGAAAGCGCTGGCCAGACCATTGGCCACAATGACCTTTTTATTGCTGCCCACGCTTGCGCGCTGGGCACTACGCTGGTGACCGCCAATACGGGAGAGTTCAACCGGATCAAAGACTTGAAGGTCGAGAACTGGCTGGAATAGCGCTCGACAGAGTATCAAGCCGCCGGAAACAGCTTCCAGCGTCCGGGACGGAACGCCACCCGGCTTTTCTGTGCCGCCGGGTGATCGACCGGCAATTCGATTTCGACCCGCTGGCGCTCGCCGCCAATCTCGAGTTCCACCCGGCGCGTGCCGGCGACACGCCGGCTGGCGGCGACCGTGCCGGCGATGCAGCCGCTGCAGCCGTCCAGCAATTCGACATCGTGCGGGCGGAAGTAAAGCATCGCATCGCCCGAGGGCTCGTTGGGCGCGGCAAGCCCGATCGGACGGTCGGCAAGCCAGATCTCGCCATTCTCGACCTTGACGGGAAGCGAACTCGATTCACCGATGAAGCCGTAGACGAAGGGCGAGTTCGGCGTGTCGTAGATGTCGTCGGCGGTGCCGACCTGCTCGATGCGGCCTTGGCTCATCACCACAACGCGGTCGGCAAGTTCCAGCGCCTCTTCCTGGTCGTGGGTGACGAAGACGGTTGTGTGGCCGGTGGCGTCATGGATTTCGCGCAGCCAGCGGCGCAACTCCCGGCGCACCTGCGCGTCGAGCGCGCCGAACGGCTCGTCGAGCAGCAGCACCTTGGGCTCGATCGCCATGGCGCGCGCCAGCGCCACGCGCTGCCGCTGGCCGCCGGAGAGCTGTGCCGGATAGCGCTTCTCCAGCCCCGAAAGCTGGACGAGATCGAGCAGCTCGGAGGCGCGGCGGCGGATCTCCTGCGCCGGAGGGCGCGACGGCCCGTGCCGGACCTTCAGGCCGAAGCCGATATTGTCGGCCACCGTCATGTGCCGGAACAGCGCATAGTGCTGGAAGACGAAGCCGACATTGCGGTCCTGGATCGACTTTTGCGAGGCGTCCTCGTCGCCGAAGAAGATATTTCCCCGCGTCGGCAGCTCCAGTCCCGCGATCAGCCTGAGCAGCGTCGTCTTGCCGGATCCGGACGGGCCCAGCAACGCGATCAGCTCGCCCGACTTGATGTCGAGCGACACGTCGTGAAGGGCCGGAAACCGGTCAAATTCCTTGCGCACGTTGGCAACGCGAACTTCCATGCAAACCCCTCTATCAGTGTCCGCGCGTCGCGGCGATCTCGGCGCCGTAGCGCATCTCGAGCAGTGTTTTCAAGACCAGCGTGACGAGCGCCAGGCCCGCAAGCAATGAAGCGACGGCAAAAGCGCCGACGGCGTTGTACTCGTTATAGAGGATTTCGACATGCAACGGCATGGTGTTGGTCAGGCCGCGTATATGGCCCGACACCACGGAGACCGCGCCGAACTCACCCATGGCACGCGCATTGCACAGGAGCACGCCGTAGAGCAGCCCCCATTTGACGTTGGGCAAGGTCACGTACCAGAAGGTCTGCCAGCCATTCGCGCCGAGCGAAAGGGCTGCTTCCTCGTCGCCATTGCCCTGTTCCTGCATCAGCGGGATCAGCTCGCGGGCGACGAAGGGGAAGGTGACAAAGACGGTGGCCAGCACGATGCCCGGCACGGCAAACAGAATGACGATGCCATGCGCGTTCAGCCAGGTGCCGAGCAGACCCTGGGCGCCGAACAAAAGCACATAGACCAGGCCCGAAATGACGGGCGAGACCGAGAAGGGCAGATCGATCAGCGTGGTCAGGAAGGCCTTGCCCTTGAACTCGAACTTGGCGATCGCCCAGGCGGCGGAGATGCCGAAGACGATGTTGAGCGGCACCGAGATCGCCGCCACCAGCAGGGTCAGCCGGATCGCCGAGCGCGTGTCGGCGTCACTCAGCGATTGCGTATAGGCACTGACGCCTTTTGCCAGCGCCTCGTGGAAGAGGACGATCAGCGGCAGGAGCAGAAAGATGCCAAGGAAAGCGAAGACGATGGCCATCAGGATGGCTTGCGCCGGCCGGCTCTCGGTCACCGCCGCCGAGCGGCTCTCATGATAGGGTTCGTAGGATTTGATCTCGGGATCAGCCATAGCGCTTGCGACTCCATGACTGTGCGAGATTGACGATCAAAAGCATCAAGAACGACAAAAACAGCATGACCGCCGCGATCGCGGTCGCTGCCGGATAATTGTATTCCTCCAGCCGGATGACGATCAGAAGCGGCGCGATCTCGGACTTGTAAGGCAAATTGCCGGCGATGAAGATGACCGAGCCGTATTCGCCGACGCCGCGCGCGAAGGCCAGCGAAAAGCCGGTGATGATGGCCGGCGCCAAGCCCGGAAACAGGATGCGGGTGATGATCTGGAAGCGGCTGGCGCCAAGCGTGGCGGCGGCTTCCTCCACCTCCTTGTCGATCTCCTCCATGATCGGCTGCACGGTGCGCACGACAAAGGGCAGGCCGATGAAGATCAGCGCGATGACGATGCCGAGCGGCGTATAGGCGACCTTGATGCCAAGCGGCATCAGCAATTTGCCGATCCAGCCGTTCGGCGCATAGAGCGTGGTCAGCGCGATGCCGGCCACCGCCGTCGGCAGCGCGAAGGGCAGGTCGACCATGGCATCGACGATGCGGCGGCCGGGAAAGCGGTAGCGCACCAGCACCCAGGCGACGAGCGTGCCGAAGACGACGTTGACGCCAGCCGCGATGAAGGCGGTGCCGAAGCTGATTTCAAGCGCGTTGATGGTGCGACGGTCGGTGGCGATCGCCCAGAACTCGGGCCAGCCAAGGGCGGCCGAGCGCCAGATCAGCCCGGACAGCGGGATGAGGATGATGAGGGTGAGGTAGGCAAGCGAGAAGCCGAGCGTCAATCCGAAACCCGGAATGACACTCGGCTGTCTGAACCGCCACCCCGCCTGCGCGGGTGCTATGGTCATATCGTCCTGATCTAGATTTAGCTCACTGGGCCGGCTTGTAGATCTGGTCGAATATACCACCATCGCCGAAATGATAAGGCTGTGCCTTCTTCCAACCGCCAAAAAGCGGATCGTCGATGGAGATCAGCTTGATTTCAGGTGTCTTGGGCAGATCCGCCGGAGCCACAAGTTCGGGCTTGGCCGGACGATAGTGGTTCTTGGCGATGATCGTCTGCGCTTCCTTGGAATAGAGCCAGCCCAGATAGGCTTCGGCGACCTTGCGCGTGCCCTTGGCGTCGACATTGGCGTCGACAATCGCCACCGGCGGCTCGGCCAGGATCGATGTCGGCGGGTAGACGATGTCGAAATTGTCGGCGCCGAATTCGTCGAGTGCCAGATAGGCATCGTTTTCCCAGCCGATCAGCACATCGCCGATGCCCTTTTGCGCGAAGGTCACGGTCGAGCCGCGAGCGCCGGTGTCGAGCACCGGGGCATTGGCGTAGAGCTTGCCGACGAATTCCTTGTTCTTGGCCTCGTCGCCGCCATCATTGGCGTTGGCGTAAGCCCAGGCGGCGAGGTAGTTCCAGCGTGCACCGCCGGAGGTCTTGGGATTGGGCGTGATCACCTGGACGCCGTCCTTGACGAGGTCGCTCCAGTCGTGGATGCCCTTGGGATTGCCCTTGCGGACAAGGAAGATGATGGTCGAGGTGTAAGGTGCTGAATTGTTTTCAAATTTCTTGCGCCAGTCGGGATTTATCTTCTTCGACTTCGAGACGATCGCATTGATGTCGCCTTCGAGTGCCAGCGTTACCACATCGGCATCGAGGCCGTCGATCACGGCGCGGGCCTGGGCGCCAGATCCGCCATGCGACTGCTGGACGGTGACCGTCTCGCCGGTCTCGGCCTTCCAATGGGCGACGAAAGCTTCGTCATAGGCCCGGTAGAGCTCCCGTGTCGGATCGTACGACACGTTGAGGATGGTGGTATCGGCAAACGCGAAACCGAGCGTGCCGAACTGGACAGATGTGGCGACCAGTGCGCCGAGCAGTTTCCTGAAATGAGGTTTGGTCATTTCTGCCTCCGTTGAACCCACGTCAAATCTACCGAATTGATAGAAATTAGATGCAATCAATGTTGCCTTTTTTGCCCCCTTGGAGAAAATATTAGACGATCTTTCGTCGTATGGAGAAATATTTTCCTCCTGCGTCTCCGGGACGAATCCATGCCGGCCACCCCAGCCTATTTAGAAATGAGCAGTGCCGAGGCAAGGCCGTGTGGAATTTAGTCCGGCGCCTCAATCGGCGGTGACGGGAAAGTCGAAACGCTCCTTGGCAAACGGTTCGTTCGCCAGCGTGAAGTGCCACCATTCGCGTGCATAGTTCTTGAAACCGCCGGTGCGCATGGCCTCGACAAGCATCTTGCGGTTTGCCGCCGCTTCACCGGCGAGGCCGCGGTGGGCGGTTTCGCTCTTCGGGTCGAAGCAGTCGAAGCCAGTGCCGAAATCGAGCGTGTCGGCATCAACGGTGCCGCAGGTCGGGTTTAGGCTGGACTTGAGGTCCGTTCGGGCGAGGGCGACATCGACGGTCGAGCCACGTGAATGGGTCGATAGTTCACCGACATAGCCCTTGGCGATGAGGTCGCCGCGCCTGACCTTCGGATACCATTGCGGATCGGGTGGCCCGCCTTGTCTCGTCCATTCGCCCATGTCGGCGACGGCTCGGGCAGGGCGGTAGCAGTCGAACACGACCAGCGTCAGGCTTTTGGCGACGATCGCCTTCTGGACGGCGGCAAGGGCTTCCGCCGCTTGTCTGGTGAGAATGCAGACCGGCGCTTCATAGCCATCGGCCTTGCGATGCAGGAAGTTTTCGACGCCGGCATAGCGGATGTCCTGGCGGATCGAGGGGGCGACATCGGCGAGCCGGACAAAGCCGGCGGGCAGGGCGTCGGCGAAAGCGGGTAGAGGGATTGCGGCGACAAGGATTGTTGCTGCCAGTGCTGAGGCTAACAACGGTCGAGGATTGCGCGAGGCACCCCCCTCTGCCCTGCCGGGCATCTCCCCCGCATGGGGGAGATCGGCAGGTTTGCCGTTGCGTATTGTCTTTGACAGTTGGCGAAAGCGGAAAGGAAATCCGATCTCCCTCCTTGCGGGGGAGATGGCCGGCAGGCCAGAGGGGGGTGCCTCGGAACAGGCATGGGTGAATATCCTGCTATCTGCCGAGCGCCCGGAAAGCCAATTCGATGAATCGCTTGGCTCGGTCTATTCGACGAACACCTTCACACTCGCCGCACGCCCCGCGGCGTCGATTACCGTCAGCGTCGAATAGCCGGCGCCGTCAGGTTGCCAGGTCGCGGTGCGGCGACGGTCGATGCCGGTGAGCGGCTTGCCGTTGGCCAGCCAGCGGAACGGCGCGCGCCCGCCTTGCAGCTTCAGCACCAACGGCGAGGCATCGACCGAGTTGGTGCCGAGATCGACGCGGGCGCCGTCGGGCGGGAAGATGATGGTCGGTGCGGGTTCGGTCACTGTCGCCTGCACCAGGCCGTCCGACCCGGCTCCGAAGCGGGCGAGGGTCACCGGCAGGTCTTCGCGCCTGGGGTTGAACAGACCGGGCGGCTTGCCCGGCAATGGGACGGTGGCCAAGCCCGAGCGCACAAAACCCTCGAAGAGGATGGGAGCGGCCGAGACATAGCCGGACAGGCCGGGCACCGCGCCGGCGTCGGGGCGGCCGACCCAGACACCCAGGACATAGCGGCCGTCGAAGCCGACCGACCACGCGTCGCGGTAGCCGTAGGAGGTGCCGGTCTTGTAGGCGATGCCGCGCTGCAGGGCACCCTCGGGCGGCTTGACGCCCGACAGGATGTCGATGATCTGCCAGTTGGCCTGACCGTCGAGGATGGTGGCGGTGGTGCGCTCTGCATTGGCAGGCTCGGTGCCGTCATGCAGCGTGTGCGTCTTGCCGCCATTGGCGAGCCCTGTGTAGAGCTGGACGAGATCGCGCAAAGTGATCCCAACGCCGCCAAGCCCGATGGCCAGGCCCGGCGCCTCGTTGACCGGCAGCACGGGGCTTACACCGGCCTGACGGAAGCGCGCCATCAGCCGCGTCGGACCGACAGCGTCGAGCACGCGGATCGCCGGCACGTTGAGCGACAGTTGCAGCGCTTGCCGGATGCTGACGTCGCCCTGGTAGCCCATATCGAAATTCTTCGGCCGATAGCCGGAGAAATCGACGGGGCTGTCGTCGATCAGCGTCTCCTGCGCCACCAGGCCCTGTTCGAAGGCAAGACCGTAGATGAACGGCTTCAGCGTCGAGCCGGGCGAGCGGACGATCTTGGTCATGTCGATCCAGCCGGAGCGGCTGGCGTCGAAGAAATTGGCCGAGCCGACTTCGCCGAGGATGTCGCCGGTGCGGGAGTCGGCCAGGACCATGGCGACGGAGAGTCGGGGTCTAAGCTTGGTGGCCGCGTCCCGCGCCACCTGTTCCAGCCCTTCCTGGACGCTCTTGCGGATCGTCAGCTGCAAGGGTTGGCCGGGCACGGCCTTGGGCAACATCGCATAGGCGGCGTGCGGGGCGAGCGCCGGCAAGGTGCGGCGCAGGCCCGCCACGTCGTCGAGGGCGGCACGTGCGGCCTCGCGTTCGCCGAGCAGGCCGGAGGAAACCATGCGGGTCAGCACCCGGTCGCGTGCGGCGTGGGCAATCTTCAGGTTGCGATCGGGCCGCCGCTTTTCCGGCAGCTGCGGTAGAGCGACGAGCAGGGCGGCCTCGGAAACGGTGAGCCGCTTCGGTTCCTTGCCGAAATAGGCCAGCGAGGCGGCGCGCACGCCTTCCAGGTTGCCGCCATAAGGCGCCAGCGTCAGGTAGCGTTCGAGGATCTCGCGTTTCGACAGCCGCCGCTCGATCTGGATGGCGCGCAGCATCTGCTTGATCTTGGAGCCGAGGCTGCGGCTCTCGCGCGGCTCGATCAGCCGTGCAAGCTGCATCGACAGGGTCGAGCCGCCGGAGACGATGTGGCCGCTGGTGGCAAACTGGCCGGCGGCACGGGCCAGAGCCAGCACGTCGACACCCTCATGATCCCAGAAACGCTTGTCCTCATAGGTGACAAGCATGTCGACGAATTGCTTGTCGACCTGGTCGAGCCGGGTTTCGAGCCGCCAGTAGCCGTCCGGCGTGGCGAAGGCGCGCAACAGCTGGCCATCGCGATCCTGGACTTCGGTGGAGACAGTGAGTTCGGCAGGCAGCGGTGGCGGGAAGGCGCGGTCGAGTTCCCGGAGGGAGGCTGCGGAGAGAACGAGAATGCCAATGCAGGAAGCTGCGGCAATGACGGCGCGGCGAAGGTGTTTTCTTGAAAGCATGGCGCCGCCCCTCATTGCCCTGCCGGGCATTTCTCCCCGTATAGAGACGGGGAGAAAGAGGCCTGCATTGAGGATTTCGCCAATTTCCAAAGTTGCAGAACAGGTGCCGACGATCGCGACAGTGCCCTTCTCCCCGTCACTATACGGGGAGAAGGTGCCGGCAGGCGGATGAGGGGCAGCGCCATCGTCCTGTTCATGATCGTCACCATCGGCGCCTTACGGCGCCTTGATCTCCATCATGCCGGTAGCGGTGCGGGCCGAGTATTGCGGCCTGTACATGTCCTCCACCGTTGCCGCCGGGTGCGCATAAGTACCAGGCGTCACCGCACGCACGACATAGGCGAGGGTCAAATTGTGGTCGTGGTCGCCGTCGGCCGGGTTGAACGCCGCGACGAAACGGTCGTCGCGGAATTCGAGATGGGCCGCATCGGTCTGCGCCAGCCAGGAGAAGTTCGTCAACTGGGCGCTGGAAACCAGGCCCGGATTGTCGATCTCGAAGCCGGCCGGCAACAGGTCGGTGATCAGCAGCCGCGACGGCCATTTGTTCTGCTCGTTGACCTTGAGCACGACGACATAGCGTTCGTTCTGCGTCGCCTCGGTGACGTTGGCTTCGGTGCCATCGAGCTTGTAGTAAGTGCGATCGATGGTGAAGCCGTCGCCGCCGGCTGGCAGGGGCTGGATCGGCGACGCCACGGTGGTGACGACGGTCTGCAGCGGGGTTTTGCCGGTGTTGGCGATGGTCAGCGGGCTGTCTATCAGGTCACTGCCGTCGACCTGGTTGGAATAGCCGCCGGAGTGCGCGGCGCCATTGACGGTCAGCGTGATCGTATCGTTGCCTTCCTTCAGCGCGCGGGCAGCCAGCAGCATCCAGGATTCGTCCTGGGTGCTGGTCCAGCGGGCTTCGGCGCGTTCCCTGGTTACCAGCTTGATTAGCTCCGGCACGATCGTCGGCACCGGCTTCGATTCCGCCGCCAGCGCCAGCATCGCCGCGCCGTCACGCAGCCGCGAGCCGTAGTCGGAGCGGTAGTAGTCGTAGTCGGTGGTCGACTTGGCGAGTTGCAGGGCTGTCTTGAACGTCGCTTCGGCGCGCGGCGTGTCGCCGTAGAGCGCCAGGCTCGCCGCCAATTGGGCAACGGCCATCGGGCTTGAGAACGCTTCGAGCTGGGTGTCCGCGTAGTAGCGCAGATCGCCGATCGAGGCCTTCTTGTTGCGGGCCAGCACGTAGAGGGCGTAGGCAATCTCGCTGCCACGGTCCTGTACGCTCTGGTCGTAGCCGATCGAGTTCTGCAGATTGCTCAGCGCCTGGTTCATGGCCAGGCTCGGCACGTCGTATTTCTGCTCGCGCGCCCTGGTCAGGAAGTCGCTGACATAGGCATCGAGCCACAGATCGCCGGAGCCCGGACCCCACAGGCCGAAGCTGCCGGCCGAGGCCTGGTAGCTCAGAACCTTGTAGATGGCGTCCTGGATGCGGCCATGGATGTCGGGGTCGCTGGCCATGCCGATGCCGGCCGCCAACTCATTGACGTAGAGAAGCGGCATGGCGCGGCTGGTGGTCTGCTCGGCGCAGCCATAGGGGTAGCGGTCGAGCGTCATCAACAGCGACGGCACGTCGAAGGCGGCGGCCTGGGAAACGCCGACGCTGACGGAAGCGCCGTCAAGCAGGCTTGCTGCCAGCAGTTCCTTGTCGACGCGCAGCGCGCCGCCATTGCCCTTGAGGTCGACCACCAGCCGGGTGGTGACCGGCAATTGCGCCGGACGCACCGGCACATAGAGCGTCTGCTCGACCTTGGTGCCGTCGGCATGGGCGAGCTTGATGGTGAGCGAGGCATTGCCAGCCGTCTGCGCGATCAGCGGCACGGTCAGCGTCTGGCGCTTGCCCTGGGCGAGCGTCAGCTTCTGGGGCAGGGGCTTGTCGCCCGTTGACAGGTCGCCCGTGGTTTCGATCGACAGCGCATAGTCGCCGGTAGGGCCGTCGGTGTCGGCGACATCGAGGCGCATGACGGCGGCGTCACCAGGCGCCAGGAAGCGCGGCAAGCCGGCGGTGATGACTATGGGATCGCGCACGATGACGTCGGACTGGGCATGGCCGACCGCGTCCTTGGTCCAGGCGACGGCCATGACGCGCACGGTGCCGTTGAACTGTGGAATGTCGAAGTCGATCCGCGCCTTGCCGTCGGCATCGAACTCGACGGGACCGGAGAAGAAGGCGACCAGCTTTTCGGTCGGCGGGCTGCCTTGCGCCTGCATGTTGGCGCCGTCGCCGCCGGTCCTGAGCTTGCCGGTGTTGCCAAGCGAGCCGTCGATCAGGCGACCGTAGATGTCGCGGATTTCCATGCCCAGCATACGCTGGCCGAAGAACCAGTTCTCCGGATCGGGTGCCTTGTAATTGGTCAGGTTGAGGATGCCGACATCGACGGCGGCAACCATGACATAGGCATTGCTGCCCGGCTGCACGCCGGCGACCGAAACCGGGATCGACAGCTGCTGGCGCGGCATGGTCTTGTCCGGCGGCGTCAAGGTGATGGCGAGCTTCTTCGAGCCCGGATCGACCTTCAGCCATTTCACGCCGATGGCGCGCGCCGGCATGCGCGTTTCCTGCGCCTCGCCCGGCCGGAACAGGGTTGCTGTGACATAGGCGCCGGCGCCCCAGTCGTCGCCGACCGGGATATCGACGGTGCTGCCGCCGGCCGGCACCGACGCCGTGACGGTCTTCAACAGCTTGTCGGAGCCGATGTTGATCAAGAGTTCGCCGGCAAAATGCGGCGAGACTTTCAGCTTGGCCACTTCGCCGGCGGCATAGGTGTCCTTGTCGAGGGCGATCTCGAGGCCGTCAGGCGTTTCGGTGGTGGTCGAGGAGACATACCAGCCTGCGTCGAATTCGTAGCTGGTCGCCGGTCCCTCGGGATCCGATGTCTCGACCTCGAGCCGGTACTGGCCCCAATCGACCGGGACGGAGACGGTTGCGTCGCCGTCGGCGTTGAGGTCGACTTGGCCGTTGGCGATCGACTTGGTGAAGCTGACCGGCTCGTAGTTCCAGGAATTGTTGGAGCGGTACCACTGGTAATTGCGTTCGACCTTGACCAGCGTCCATAGCGCGCCTTTCAGCGCCTCGCGCTTGCCGTCGGGATCGACAGCGATCAGGCTGAACTTAGCGGTGCCGCCCTGCGGCACTTCATTGTCGGCGAAGTCCGGGCGGATGCCGATCATATGGCCTTGCGGGCGGATGCCGATGTTGAGTGAACGCTCGATGGCGCGGCCACCGGTTTCGCGCATCCTGACCGTCACCTTGGCGTCGACCAGCTTGGTGGTAGAGGGCAGCTGCTCGACGGAGACCGGGAAGGTCACCTTGCCGTCATCGCCAACCACCGGCAGATCGGCGAGGGGGGTAACAGTGGGTTCTGCGGACTGCTCGTCTGCGAGGCCGAAGGAAAAGCCCTGGAAACGGTCCCAGTCGCGCGAGGTCGACAGCGTCAGCTCGCCTTCCAGCGCCAGGCCCGCTGCCGGCGCGCCGTAGAGAAAGCGGCCGTCAATGTTGATGTTGGCGGTTTCGCCCTGTGCGATCTCCTGCTTGTCGGCCTTCATGTCGAATTCGATGCGATCCGGCACGAAATCCTCGACCAGGAACATCTGGCTGGCTACGGCCGCCTGCTTGGGATCGGTGTAGATCGACACCGACCAAGTGCCGCGCATGGCGTTGGGTTCGAGCGGCAGGTCGACGGCATGGCCGCCGGCAGACGCGCCGTCGCTGACGATGCGGCGGTCCTCGACGCCGTCGGGGCGCGAGAAGATGAAGGTCAGCGGCAGGTTTTCGACCGCCTTGGCGGCGCCGTCGCGGGCAAGGGCCGCGACATGAACATCCTCGCCGGCCCGGTAGATACCGCGCTCGGTCCAGGCATAGACATCGAGCGCGCCTGGCGCTGCGCGTCCGGTAACGCCGCGGTCGGACAGGTCGAAGCCGGCTCGACCCATGTCGAGGAAGACGAAATCATTGTCGCCCTGCTTGGCCATCAGCACGGCCGGCACCATGCCGCCGTCGCCGCGCGTCAGGCCGGGGTTGAAGACGGCATGACCATCGGCATCCGATGTCGCGGTGCCGAGAACCTCATTGTTCCTGGCCACCAGCGTCAGTTCGGCGCCCGAGATCGGCTTGGCGCTGCCCAGCGACCGGGCAAAGACATTGAGCCCATCCTGGCCGGTATAGGTCGACAGGCCGATATCGGAGACGACGAACCATTGCGTGGCCATGGAATTGTAGTCGTCGCTGTTGTCGTTGACGGCCTGGGCGGTCAGCACATAGACGCCCGGCTTGCGCTGCGGCAGCGCCTCGTCGACCGGGAAGGATGTGGTGACCTCCTTGTTGAGATCAGTGGCGATGTCGAGCTGGCCTTGCCAGACCGGCGCGCCCATCTGCTCGGAAATGTTGGAAATGTCATAGCCGTCGAGCTGGTGCAGGAACTGGTAGCCCGACAGAAGCTGGGCCAGCGAGCGGTCGCCGATGCGGTAGAGCTTCATTTCGGCGGCGTTCATGTTGACGGTGACGACCGGAATGCCACGGCGCGCGCCGGCCGGAAGCACGAAGCTGTCGCCGGTGAAGCGGGCGGACGGTGCGCGGTCCTGAACATAGATCGACAGCACCACGGGGGCCGCGGTCACTTCGCCGATGGCCGCTGGCAGGCCGGCGCGGAAGGTGACGTCGTAATGCTGGCCGTGCTCCAGCCCTTCGACGCAGATCTGCTTGTCCTTGGCCTCGACGCCCTTGGGCGGCGCATTGTCGACGGTGACGAACTGCGCGTAATCGACGCCGGTCTTGACCAGATCCTCGGAGAATTGCGCGCATATACGCGGCGCGCTGGTGTCGGCATCGACCGTGTGGTCGATGACGCGGAAACCCTTGCGCGCCTTGAGATCGGCATAGTCGGCCTGGACGGCGGGCGAAGGGTTCAGGGCAAGGCTGGCTTCATAAGCCTGCAGCGCCGGCCGGTAGAGGTCGCGCTTGTCAAGGCCGTTGCCGAGCAGCGCCAGCACTTCGGCGCGCGTCTTGGCGGTGCGCAGCAGCTTGTAGGCATTGAATGCGGCGGAGGTGCCGTTTGCCGGCAAAGTGGAGGCATCGGAGGTGTTGGCGGCAGGCTGCACGGCCAGTGTTTCACGCGCCAGGTTGAGCCAGAGCTGGCCGTCATCGGGCATGACAGACACGGCGCCTTCGTATCTCAGCATGGCGGAGCGGTGGTCGCCGGTAAGCACCGATTGCTCGGCGGCATTCGTCAGCGCGGTCAGCCCTTCGGTCGGCTTGATGTAGGCCGGACCCAACAACTTGTTGCGGTATTGCTGGGCCTGATCGGCCATCCAGTTGGGGAAGAAGGCGAGTTCAGGCGGCGCGCCGATATCGGGATCGCCATCGATGTTGACGACCTTGCCGCCGATCGCGCCGTTGAACGGCTTCAGTTGATTGTAGTCGGATTTGAGAAAGCACCATTTGGCTTTGTTGTTGTAGGTGAAGGCGCGGCAGGCCGGATCGCCCAGACATGTCGTCTTGCACTGGTCGAGCGTCACATTCTGGTCGGATCTGAGATCGAAGCCGAAATAATCGGAATTGTCCGTCGTCGCAATTCGCCGGGCCTCAGTCGCTTGCGCGATACCGCTCCAGGCAAAAAACAGAAGAATCAGGATCGACAGACCACGAGCCGCGCGCATTGCCATAACACCCCTCCAGACACAGCTGACGTCCAGGCATGATCAAGCTTCAGTCAGGCTTGTCAACACAAGGACGCGGCAGGGTTCCGCCTGCCAACGGTTTCCTTTCCGGCCGATGGCCGGTAGTACCTCCATAGGACAGGGGATCACGCTTTCTTGCGGCAACGCAAAAGGTGTGAATTCCAAGCCCGTCCTATTTCAGACAATTGGATTGTGGCCCCTTTACGAGCGCTTCAGAACTTCATTCCAATTTTAGTTTTATAACCTAGGTTGTCTTAATGCCGGCGCATGAAGAGCAGATGTCAGGAGGTGGCGCGCCAGGGCGTGTGCTTCCGCGCGCCCTGCTTTTGGCCATGATCTGCTCGAGCGCGCTGGTCGCCGAATCGCGGCCAGTGGCCGCTTTCGAGCTTTTCGGCATCAAGCTGTGGGGATCGTCCAGCGACGAGGATGCCGACATCGTCGATCCCCTGCGCTATGCGGTCACCATCAACGCCCCCGACGCCGACAAGGATCTGGTCAAGAAGCTCGAAAACGCCTCGACGCTGAAAAGTGACGAGGAACGTCCGGTTTCCGGTTCGCTCGGGCTGATGGCCAAGGCGCGCAGCGATCGCGAACAGCTGGTCGCCGCGCTCTATGCCGATGCACGCTACGAAGGCGTCGTCACCGTCACCATCGACGGCAAGTCGCTCGACGATCTGCCGCCGGACGCCGAATTCAAGGGCCCACAGCCGGTCCCGGTGGTCATCGACATTGCCAGCGGGCCGAAATTCACCTTGGGCAATATCAGGCTGCAAGGCGACGCGGCGGGGCTGATGAGCGCCGATTATGGCTTGATATCAGGCGGCGATGCCGGGTCCGGCGCCGTTCTCAAGGCCGAGGCACTGATCGTGCGGACGCTGAAAGAGCAGGGAAGGCCGCTGGCCAAGGTGACGGACCGGCAAATCGTCGCCGACCATGCGACTTCGACGCTGGACGTGACGCTGACGGTCGCCGCTGGGCCGGTGGCCGGCTACGGCCCGACCACGGTGGAAGGCACCGAGAAGGTCGACCGCGACTTCACCGAATACATGACGGGCCTCAAGCGCGGCCGGCAATACTCGCCGCAAGAGATCGACGATGCGCGCGACCGGCTGCTGGCGCTAGAGGTCTTCAACAGCGTAACGTTCAAGGAAGCCGACACGCTCGATGCCGACGGCAACATTCCGATCGGCGTCCAGGTCAGCGAGCGAAAGCCGCGTTATTTCGGCGTCGGCGGCACCTTTTCCAACACCGAGGGGTTGGGCCTGGAAGGCTATTGGGGCCACCGCAACCTGTTCGGCCGGGCCGAGAAGCTGCGCATCGACGGCGCCATCAGCGGCATCGGCAGCAATGACCTCGGCGAACTCAACTACAATGCCGGCATTATGTTCGAAAAGCCGGGCGTGATCGGGCCGGCATCGAAGTTCTTCGCCAGCGTCAAGACCGTGCTCGAACATCCGGACGCCTATGACCATTTCTCGATCAAGGGCAGCACTGGCCTGTCCTACGAGTTGACCAAGAAGCAGACGGTTTCCGCGGAAGTCGCACTCGACTATTCCCGCATCCACGACGCATTCGGCAAGCACAAGTACCTGATCGCCAGCATTCCGCTGCAATATGTCTATGACAACCGGGACAACCGGCTGAACCCGACCAGCGGCTTCCGTGTGCTGGCCTATGCGGAGCCCAGCTACGACATTTTGAGCGGCGCGGCCTTCCTCAAGCTGAAGGGCGAGGGATCGGCCTATCAGTCGCTGGATTCGGCCTCGAAGTTCGTGCTGGCCGAACGTGTCGCCATTGGTTCGATCGTCGGCACCAGCCTTGAAAATGTGCCGGCCGACCGACGCTTCTATTCCGGCGGTGGCGGTTCGGTGCGCGGCTATGCCTATCAGGGCATTGGCCCCAAGGATTTCACCGGCCAGCCGATCGGCGGTCTGTCGCTCTTCGAGACCTCGGTCGAAATGCGCATCGCCGTCACCGACACGATCGGCATCGTGCCGTTCGTCGATGCCGGCACCGTGTCGACCAAATCGTTTCCCGATTTCTCCGACGTCAAGGTCGGCGCCGGCGTTGGCCTGCGCTATGTCACCCCATTCGGGCCGCTGCGCATCGACGCCGCCGTGCCGCTCAACCGCGATCCGGGCGACCCGCATTTCGGCATCTATGCCGGCATCGGACAGGCGTTTTGACGATGAAGACGGTCTGGCGCATCCTTCGCATTGTCCTTTACACGGTGCTGATCGTGGTCGCTGGAGCGATCGGTGCGCTGGTCGTGCTGACCAAGACCGAGCGTGGACGCGACAATCTCGCCGGCATCATCTCGCGCCTGGCATCGAGCGACGACCGCAAGATCACGGTCAGCGGCATAGACGGCATCTGGTCCGGGGCTCTCAGCGTCGACCATGTCGTGCTGGAGGACCGCGAGGGTGCCTGGCTGGTGGCACGCAAGGTGGCCGTCGACTGGTCGCCGCTGGCGCTGCTGTCGAAAAACTTCAGCGCCGACCGCATCGCGGCCGGGCGCATGGAACTTGCCCGGTTGCCGGTGGCGACCACGCAGCCGACGCAGAGCGGCGGCACGACGACACTGCCGGTTTCGCTCGACATCAAGCAGATCGACCTGCCCGAGATCGCGCTGGGGCAAGACCTTGCCGGCAGCGGCATCGCCGAACTTGCAGCCAAGGGTATGTTCAAGGCGGATGCTGCGCCGCTGGCGGTCGAGACGGTGCTTAACGTCACCCGCCGTGATGGCAAGCAGGGCAATGTCGACGCCAAAATCCACTTTGCGCCGGCAGACAACAGGCTCGACCTCGACCTCAAGGCCTCGGAGCCGGCAGGCGGCATCATCGCGAATCTGCTCAAATTGCCTGATACGCCGCCGGTCGACATAATCGTCTCGGGCACGGGACCGCTCGCCAACTGGAACGGCATCGGCACGTTCACGGTCGACAGCAAGATCGTCACTCAGCTGACGGGCCGCCACCAACTGACCGACAAGGGAAACTACATAGAGGCCGAGGGGGATGGCGATTTCGCCCGCTTCCTGCCGGAGAATTTGAAGCCGCTGTTTGCCGGCAAGACAAGTTTCGATGTCGCGGGTACCGCCACATCGGCCGGCGGCGTCAGTGTCGACCGCGCCAACATCGACAGCGATGCGGTGCATGGCACCGCCACCGGTATCGTCGATCCCGCCGGCGCCAGCGATCTCTCGGTCGAACTCGCCGCCAAGGGCCCGCCTGTCGTCGTCAGCGTGGGAAGCAAGGCGCAACCGATTACGCTGGCGATCAGCAACGCCACCGCCCGCGCGTTCGGTGACGGCAAGGCGCCGATCATCGATATCGGCGCCTCCTTCGTTTCGATCGTCGCCGGTGGTACGCGCTTGGACGATCTGGCGGCGCAGATCCATTCCGACGGTTTCGACATCCAGAATCGCGCCGGGCCGGTCACCGTCAAGCTGGAGGCGGGTGGTCTAAAAACTGACGTGGCGACGCTGGCGCCCTTGATCACCGGCAAGGTCGGTGTCGATCTGGCCGGATCGGTCAGCAAGGATGTCATTGCCATCGACCAGGGCACGCTGCGCTCCGACGCGCTCAATGCCTCGCTGACAGCCACGGTGGCGCTTGCCGATCTGTCGATGCAGCTCAAGATGAACGCGGATGCGGTGGCGACGGCCTTGCCGCCGCAGATCGCCTCGGTGCTCGGCGCCCGGGTGAAATTCTCAGCCACCGCGACGCGCGATCCACAAGGGTCCTTCGCTGCAAACTCGATCGAATTCACCTCCGGTACACTCAGCGCCGCCGGTACCGCCAGCATGCAAGGCACCAACATCCAGGCCGACATCAAGGGCAAACTGGGCGACGTTTCCGTGCTGTCGCCAACGGTCGGCGTGCCGGTTGCCGGCGGCGTCGATTTCGCGCTGTCGGCAAGCGGCGCCATGACGGCGCCGGATTTCACCGGTTCCGCCGACAGCGACAGCCTGACGGCCTCGGGCCGCACGGTGAAGAGCATCAAGCTGACGGCGAGCGGCAAGGCGGACATTGAGAGCCCCGCCGCCAATGTCTCGCTGACCGGCTCCGTCAACGACCAGCCGCTCGACATCAAGGCAGCGCTGGTGACGAGCGAAGGCAAGCGTTCGATCAATGGCTTCCTGGTCTCGCTCGGCGACAACAAGGTCTCGGGCGATCTCGCATTGGACGACAAGTTCATGCCGCTCGGCACGCTGACGTTCGCGGCACCCGCCATCGACCAGTTGGCCGCGCTCGCCGGTCAGTCGATAACGGGCGACATCGACGGCACCATCCGCTTTTCCAAGGAAGGCGACGCACCCTCCGTCGCGAACGACGCGAAGAGCACGTCGATCGCGCGCGGCGAGGTGACGGCCAAGGCCATCGCCGTCAATGCGCTGATCGCCAACTATCTCAAGGCGCCGGCGATCGCA
Organism: Mesorhizobium sp. M0293; assembly: GCF_040321735.1. Classification (NCBI taxonomy): domain Bacteria; kingdom Pseudomonadati; phylum Pseudomonadota; class Alphaproteobacteria; order Hyphomicrobiales; family Phyllobacteriaceae; genus Mesorhizobium; species Mesorhizobium sp. M0293. The sequence continues at coordinate 100,423 of NZ_JAMYSA010000002.1, read as the reverse complement.
GGTTCGATCAAGGCCGACAGCGTCACCTCGGGAACCACGGAAATCGGCGGCATCGCCGTCGACCTGAAGCGCGATGGCGACTGGACCAATTTCACCGGCGGCGCTACCATTTCGGGCATTCCGGCAACCGCTGCCGGCCGGGTGAAGATCGCCGATGGCACGACCAGCATCGAGATCGCCTCAGGCGAGGCCACGGTTCACGGCATCAAGGCGGCAATCGCTCAAGCTTCGACGTTGAGCATCGCCAACGGCACGACCAGCATCGAAAGACTGGCACTCGATGTCGGTGGCGGCTCGGTGACCTTGTCCGGTACCGCTGGCCAGACGCTCAATCTCGCGGCGCAATTCTCGGCACTGCCGGCAGCACTGGTCAATGATTTTTCGCCCGGCCTCGATGCGGTGGGCACGCTCGGCGGCACGGCGCAAGTGAGCGGATCGCCGGCCGCTCCCGACGTCCATTTCAACGCGCAACTGGCTGGCATCGAAACCAGCCAGACCCGCCAGGCCGGGCTCGGGCCGCTCGCTGTCGATGCGGCCGGCAGCTACACCATGGCCGGCGGCGTTGTGCTCGATCATGCGACGCTTTCCGGCGACAAGATTTCCGGCAAGGCGGCCGGAACCCTCAACCCGAACGGCGCCAGCGATTTCGTGTTGGATCTCATCTCATCCGGCCCCAGCCTGCCTCTGACGGTCGGCAGCGCCGAGAGCCCGGTCAAGGTCGAGATCCAGTCCTTGTCGGCAAAGGTGGCGGGCGAGAGCACGCGGGCCCGTCTGGATGTGTCTGCGATCCTACCCTCGATCACCACCAGCCCGGCGAAGGTGGATGGGCTTGTCTTGGCATTGCATTCGGATGCATTCGATCTCAAGAACCGCGCAGGACCGGTTTCCGGCACGGTGTCGGTGGACAAGGTCGGTCTCGACAATCTCGTGATCGCACCTCTGATCGCCGGCAAGGTCACGGCAGCGCTCAGCGGCCGCTTGACAGCCGACGCGGTCGCCATCGACAGCGGCTCGCTCAAGAGCGATGCGCTGAACAGCCAGGTAGCGGGCCAAGTGTCGCTGCGCGACGGCGCCATGGACCTCAATCTGACGGCGGATGCCCCATCATCGGCCTTGCCGGCGGCGGTGCGCGGCATGCTTGGTGAACGCGCGCAGATCAGCGCCACGCTGAAGCGCGACCCCAATGGCAGTATCGATATAGGCGGATTGAAGCTGACCTCGGGCGCGCTGGCCGCGCAGGGGCAAGCCAGCCTTGCCGACAATAAGGTGGCCGCCGACATCAAGGGCGCGCTGAGCGACATCTCGCTGCTGTCGAAAGACGCCAAGGGCGCCATCGCTTTTGCGTTGAACGCACAGGGACCAGCGACCGCGCCGGATCTGTCGCTGACGGTCGACAGCGACCGGCTGCTGGTGGCGGCGCGCGAGATCACCGGGCTGAAGCTGACCGCTACCGGCAAGGCCGATGCCGCCAACCCGGCGGCAAATGTGCAATTGACCGGCAATGTCGCCGGCCAGGCACTGCAAGGCAGCGCGGTGCTGGCGACGGCGGACGGCAAAAGCGCCATCAACGGCCTGCTGCTGTCGCTCGGCAAGAACAGGATTTCCGGCGATCTGGCGCTGGATGAGAAGTTCGTGCCGGCCGGCACGATTGCGCTCGACCTGCCCGATATCGGCCCGCTAGCGGCGCTGGCGCTGGAAAAGGCCGAAGGCGACGTGCGCGGCACGATTGCTTTCTCGAAGAACGGCACCGCACCGCAGGTCGCGATCAAGGCGACGACAGCGTCGGTTACGCGGGGCGACCTTCAGGCGAAAGCTGTCTCTATCGATGCCCTGGTCGCCAACTATCTGGCAGTACCCGTGATCTCCGGAAAAATCCGCGCCGACACCGTCACGTCAGGCGGCACCGTGATCAGCGGCATCGATGTCGACTTGAAGCGCGACGGCGACTGGACCGGCTTTTCCGGCGGCGCAACCGTCAAGGGCATTCCGGCGCGGGCCGCTGGCCGGGTGAAAGTGGCCAACGGCACGACGACCATCGAGCTTGCGTCCGGCCAGGCGACAGTCCAGGGCATCAAGGCGGCCATCGCCCAGGCCTCGACCGTCAGCATTGCCAATGGCGCGACGACGCTGGACCGTCTCGTGCTCAACCTTGGCGGCGGCACGGCGACGGTGACCGGCAAGGTCGGCACGGCGCTCGACATCAATGCGACGCTGGCGCGGGTGCCGATGTCGCTTGCGAACAGTTTCTCGGCCGGCCTCGACGCCGCCGGCTCGATTTCGGGCACGGTGAAGGTGACGGGTGCACCGGCGAGCCCTGCGGTCGCCTTCAACATCGACGCGGCGGGTGTGCAGACATCGCAGACCCGAGGTGCTGGTCTCGGGGCGGTGAGTGTCTCCTCGTCCGGCACCTTTGCCGCCAACAAGCTGGCCTTCACCGCCAATGTCAGCGATGGCGCCGGCCTTGGCCTCAAGGGCGGCGGCACCGTGACGACGGCCGGTACGCCGGCGCTGGTGCTCGATTTCAATGGCGCCGTGCCGTTCGGCCTGCTCAGCCAGAAGCTCGCCGCGCAAGGCATGTCGCTGTCTGGAACCGCCAATGGCAACGTGCAGGTGCGAGGTCCCGCGACATCGCCTGTCATCGGCGGCAGCGTCGGCACCTCCGGCGCGCGCCTTGTGGATGCGCGCTCGGGCCTCGCGGTCAACGATCTCGCCGCCGATGTCTCGATTGCCGGCGGCGTGGCCAGGATCAACCGGCTGACCGGAACGCTGTCGACGCGCGGCAGCCTGTCGGCCAGCGGCACCGTCGGCATCACCCCGGCGCAGGGTTTCCCGGCCGACCTGTCGATCAAGCTGGTCGACGGCCGCTATACGGACGGAAGGGTGGTGACCGCCAATCTTGGCGGCGACCTGACGATCAGGGGACCGCTGACTTCCGCACCGGTAATTGCCGGTACCATCAACCTCGCCAAGACGGTGATTACGGTTCCAGACAAATTGCCGGGCTCGCTTGCGGCGCTCGACGTCAAGCACAAGAACGCGCCGGGTGCGGTACGGGCGCAGGACAAGGCGCTGCGGCCGCCGACGACAAGCGGCAAGGGCGGCGGCACGGGCCTTGCCCTCGATGTCACGGTCAATGCGCAGAACCAGATCTTCATCCAGGGCAGGGGCGTCGATGCCGAACTCGGCGGCTCGCTCAAGCTGACCGGCCCGGCCTCGTCGCCGCAAGCGGTCGGCACCTTCACCTTGCAGCGCGGCCGGCTGTCGATTCTCGGTAAGCGGCTGACCTTCACCGAAGGCACGGTCGGCTTCTCCGGCTCGCTGGTGCCCTATCTCAACCTGACGGCGACAACCACGACGACCAGCACTACCGTCACCATCCTGGTGTCGGGCGAGGCGACCAATCCGAAATTCACCTTCTCCTCGGTGCCGGCGCTGCCCGAGGACGAGGTGCTGGCGCAATTGATCTTCGGCCGCTCGATGTCGAACCTGTCGCCGCTGCAGATCGCCCAGCTCGCAGAGGCGGCCGGGCAACTGGCCGGTGTCGGCGGCTCGACGTCGCTGCTGGAAAACCTGCGCAGCGCCATCGGCGTCGACGATCTCGACGTCACCACGGACGACCAGGGCGGCACGGCGGTTTCGGCCGGCAAATACCTCAACGACCGCACCTATGTGACGATCCAGAAGGGCGACAAGCCGGGCTCGGGCAAGGCGACGATCGACCTGAATGTCGGTCGCGGTGTCAAGCTGCGCGGCGAGGCCAACGATGCCGGCGAAGCCAAGGGCGGCATCTTTTACGAGAAGGAATACTGATACTTCGGCGGGAGTTTTGGCCCCATGGCGGCTCGATGGTGGCGCTGTCCGGCCCCCAGTAAATGTCTCAGTTTAATCGACTATCGAGATTTCAGAGGAATCCGTCGCGCAGTAGCAATTTTGCGCCAAGACTGTCGTTATCACGCGAACCGCTCCCTTTCCAAAGTTGCACATTCCCTAACATGTTCTCAATCCACGCCGTCTTTGACATCATGGCCTGGATGCGGAATGTTAAAAGGCGGAAAGCCAACAATGGGAGTTAAGTCATGACAATTTATAAGAGTAATGGCGATCGCGTTCCGGATCACATCCTGGCCATGGCCGAAGACGCCAAGGCAGGCAAGGTGGATCGCCGCGAATTCCTGGCCATGGCCAGCGTCTTCGGTGCATCGACGGCAATGGCTTACGGCTTGCTCGGCCTCGCCGACCCGACGCCGGCGAAGGCCGAAGAGGTAAAAGGCAAGAAGGGCGGCACGCTGAAGATCGCCCAGTGGATCAAGGATCCCAAGGATCCGCGCAAGGCCGACTGGTCGGAAATCGCCAATGCCGAGCGCCAGGCGCTCGAGCCGCTGGTCAAGTACACACCCGAATACACATTCCGCCCCTATCTGCTGGAAAGCTGGGACGTGAACGACGACGCCACGCAGTACACGCTGCATGTGCGCAAGGGCGTGACCTGGTCGAATGGCGATGCCTTCACCGCCGCCGACGTCGTCTTCAACCTCAAGCGTTGGGCCGACAAGAAAGCCGAAGGCAATTCGATGCCCGGTCGTCTCGGTTCGCTGGTCAAGGACGACAAGCTCGACGAAAGCGCCGTGACCATGCCTGACGACCACACGGTCGTGCTGAAGCTCGGCAAGCCTGACATCGCGCTCATTCCCAACATGTGCGACTATCCCGGCTTGATCGTCCACAAGAGCTTCGACGAGAAGGGCGGCGACTTCAAGGCCTGCCCGATCGGCACCGGCCCGTTCGAGCTCGTCTCCTACGATGTCGGCCAGAAAGTGGTCTACAAGCGCCGCACCGACGACAAGTGGTGGGACGGCGAAGTGTTCCTCGATGGTCTGGAATTCATCGACTACGGCACCGATCCGGCGGCCATGGTCAGTGCTTTCGAAGCCGGTGAAGTGCACACCAATTTCGAGACTTCGGCCGACTACGTGTCGATCCTCGACGGCATGGACCTGGTGAAGTCGGAAATCGTCACGGCGTCGACCATCGTCTGCCGCACCAACATCAACAACAAGCCTTATGGCGACCAGAAGGTGCGCAACGCGCTGCAGCTCGCGGTCGACAACAATGTCGTTCTTCAGCTTGGCTACGGCAATGCCGGCACGGTCGCCGAAAACCACCATGTCTGTCAGATTCATCCGGAGTATTATGAGCTTGCGAAGGTCGCCCGCGACCCAGCCAAGGCAAAGGCGCTGATGGCGGAAGCCGGCCAGGCCGACTTCGAACACGAGCTGATCACCGTCGACGAGGACTGGCACAAGAACACCGGCGATGCGATCGCCGCCCAGATGCGCGACGCCGGCCTCAAGGTGAAGCGCACCGTGCTGCCGGGCTCGACGTTCTGGAACGATTGGACCAAATATCCGCTGTCCATGACCAACTGGAACATGCGGCCGCTTGGCGTCCAGGTGCTTGCGATCGGCTATCGTACAGGCGAAGCCTGGAACGAGACGGCCTATGCGAATCCCGACTGGGATGCCAAGCTCAATGCGGCGCTCGCCGTTGCCGACGCCGCCAAGCGCAAGGAAATGATGAAGGACATCGAGCAGATCCTGCAGGATTCCGGCATCATAATCCAACCATACTGGCGCAAGCTCTACAGCCACTCGGTCAAGGCGGTGCAGAACTATAAGATGCATCCGACCTTCGAGCGCGACTACGGCAAGGTCTGGCTCGACCAGGCTTGATCGCACCGACAAGGGGGGGAGGGACGTCGTCGTCCCTTTCCCCTGCTGTTTGCATCGTCCATGCCTGTTGGTCCGCGCTTTCTCAAAAAAGTTGCGGGACTCCAAGGCAAGGTCATGCAACAAAAACAGGGTTGATCGCATCCGAAGGCCTGTTTGATAGCCAGCCCCGCCGGTCACGGCAGGGTTGGCTTTCATAGCCGGCTCAAACCCCAACCCATCGGCAGGGGGCCGCCATGCTTTCTTTCGTTATCAGGCGTCTTGGCACCATGGCATTGACGATGCTGTGCCTGACCATGGTTGTCTTCTTCCTGATCAACCTCGAACCCAATCTGAAGAAGCTGGCGATCAGCCAGACCGAAATGCACACGTCGGCCGAGCAGCTCGAGAGTTGGCTGGTCAACCATGGCTACCGGCAAAACTTCTTCGTGCGCTATGGCCAATGGCTGGGCGTCGTGCCCAAGCAGCCGGTGACCGACCCGGCGACTGGCAAGCCTGCGCAGCGTTTCTCCTTCTGCAACGATCCGCTTGTGCCGACCTTCGCAGGCGTTTTCGAGGGCGATTTCGGCTGCTCGACCAAGTTCAAGGCAACCGTCGCTTCGAAACTGTTCCCGGCGCTCGGCGCCACCGGCATCCTTATGTTCTGGGTGCTGGCGGTGATGGTGCCGATCTCGCTGCTGGTCGGCATTCTCGCCGGCATGCGCGAGGGCTCGCGAACCGACCGCGTGCTTTCGGTGGCCTCCATCGCCTCGACGGCGACGCCCGAATATGTGTCGGGCGTCATCTTCACCGTCATCTTCGCCTCATGGCTTGGCTGGCTGAACGGCTCGGCGGCTTCGGCAAGCCAAGGCATCACCTTCTATAATTTCACGCTGCCGGTGATGACGCTGGCGATCTACGGCATCGGCTACATCGCCCGCATGACGCGCGCTTCGATGGTCGAGGTGATGACGCAGCAATATATCCGCACCGCCCGGTTGAAGGGTCTCTCCTTCGGCAGCGTGGTGGTCAAACATGCGTTGCGCAACGCACTGATCGCGCCGTTCACCGTCATCATGCTGCAGTTTCCCTGGCTGCTCACCGGCGTCGTCATCGTCGAGGTGATGTTCCGCTACCAGGGTTTTGGCTACACGCTGGTCGAGGCGGCCGGCAACAACGACATAGACCTCTTGCTCGGCTGCTCGCTGGTTTCGGTGTTCATCGTCTTGATCACGCAGCTCATTTCCGATGTCGGCTACGCGTTTCTCAATCCGCGTATCAGAGTTCAGTAGGGAGCGAAGCGGATGCCGGTTCAATATATCAGTGGCTTCACCGTCGTTCTCGAAGTGCTGTCGCGCTTCTGGCCGGTCTGGATCGCGCTCGTCATCGTCATGGGTGCGAGTTTCGCCTACAAGAAGAAGCTGGCGCTCTACGGCCAGCTGTTCGATAGCGGCGTCGGCATCGTCGGCGTCGGCATCTGCCTGTTCTGGCTGTTCACGGCGATCTTCGCCGCGACCGTATCGCCGTTCGATCCACTGGCTCAGGTCCCCATCATGAAGGACGTACTGCCGGGCGCCATCGAACCGCAATCGGGACTGACCTATCTGTTCGGCGGCGACAAGCTGGCGCGCGACGTGTTCTCGCGCATGGTCTATGGCAGCCAGATCGTGCTGATCATCGCGCCTGCCGCAACCGGCTTCGCGCTGATGGTCGGCATCACGCTGGGCCTGCCCGCGGGCTACTACGGCGGCAAGATCGACACCGTGCTATCGTTCCTGGCCAATTTGGTGCTCGCCTTCCCGGTGATCCTGCTGTTCTACCTGCTGGTGACGCCGGGCATCATGGACACGCCGATCCCCTATGGCATGGCCGGCGTGTTCTTCCTGTTTCCGATCATCTTCTTCAGCGTGCTGTTCTGGACGCGCTACAAGAACCGGCCCGATCGGCTCTACATCCTTCTCGGCATCACCCTGATCCTCGGCGGCTGGATCTATGCCGGCCTGGTCTTCGACGCCGATCCGTTGAAGATCGTGCACATCGATCCCAACCAGCTCAACATCTTCGTGGCGGTGGTGTTCGCCTCCAGCCCCGGCGTGTTCCGCATCGTGCGCGGCCTTGTGATGGACATCAAGACGCGCGACTATGTGGCGGCGGCGCAGACGCGTGGTGAATCGCCGTGGTACATCATGCTGTGGGAGATCCTGCCCAATGCGCGCGGGCCGCTGATCGTTGATGCCTGCCTGCGCATCGGCTACACCACGATCCTGCTCGGCACGCTGGGTTACTTCGGCCTTGGCCTGGCGCCGGAAAGCCCCGACTGGGGCACCGCGATCAAGGACGCCAGCCGGCTGCGGCGCTCCTTCATCCACCCGGCGCGGCCGCCGACGATCGCGCTGATGTCGTTCGTGCTGGGCTTGAACCTGCTCGCCGACTCGTTGCGCGAACAATCGATGAAAGACTGATCTGCGGGTTTCGACCCGATGCGCCTGGAAGAACCAGGCCCGAAAGAACCAGGATTGGAGCGACCCATGAATGAGGCAGTTCGAAATCCCGCCAAGCCGACCCCAACCAAAGGGCCGATTATCGAGATCGAGAACCTGTCGATCTCCTTCTTCACCCGCAAGGGCGAAATCCCTGCGGTCATGGATTTTTCCTGCACGGTCATGCCGGGCGAGGCGATGGGCATCGTCGGAGAATCCGGCTGCGGCAAGTCGACAGTGTCGCTCGGCATCATGCGCGACCTCTCCAACATCGGTAAGATCGTCGGCGGCAAGATCAAATTCCAGGGCAAGGACATGGGCGAGCTCTCCGTCGAGGAGCTGCGTGCCATCCGCGGCAATAAGATCGCCATGATCTACCAGGAGCCGATGGCCAGCCTCAATCCGGCAATGAAGGTCGGCCAGCAGTTGATGGAAGTGCCGCTGATCCACGACAAGGTATCGAAGGAAGAGGCATATAAGCGCGCGCTCGAAATGGTGCGCTCGGTCAAGCTACCCGATCCCGAGCGCATGATGCGCTCCTATCCGCACCAGCTTTCCGGCGGCCAGCAGCAGCGTATCGTCATCGCCATGGCGCTGCTGTCGAAGCCGGCGCTGCTGTTACTCGACGAGCCGACGACGGCGCTCGACGTGACGGTGGAGGCGGGCATCGTCGACCTGGTCAAGGGGCTCGGCGAAAAGTTCGGCACTTCGATGATCTTCGTCTCGCACAATCTCGGCCTGATCCTGGAAACCTGCGACCGCATCACGGTGATGTATTCGGGCGAAGCGGTTGAGACCGGCAAGATCAAGGATGTGTTCGACCGGATGCGCCATCCCTATACGCAAGGGCTGTTCCGCTCGATCCCGCTGCCCGGCGCCGACAAGAATTCACGGCCGTTGATTTCCATCCCAGGGCAATTGCCGCTGCCACACGAGCGCCCCAAGGGGTGCAATTTCGGCCCGCGCTGCCACCATTTCGTCGAGGGCGTCTGCAACGCCGCCGAGATCCCGATGATCGAGGTCGCGGGACATGAAGGCCATTTCTCGCGCTGCGTGCGCTTCAACGAGATCGACTGGGAAGCGCTGCCGCCCGGCGCCAAGAAGGTCAATGAGCGTGTCGTGCCCGGCGCGCCGGTGCTCAAGATCGAGGACCTGCGGAAATACTACAAGGTCGGCGGCAGCGAGGTGTTCGGTTCGAGCGAAGGCCGTGTCGTCAAGGCCAACGAAACGATCTCGTTCATGGCGCGCGAATCCGAGACCGTTGCCATCGTCGGCGAATCCGGCTGCGGAAAGTCGACGCTGGCCAAGGTGCTGCTCGGGCTGGAGACGGCAAGTGCCGGCAAGGTGACGCTGGGCAACAAGGAAATCCAGTCGACCGGCATCGAGAGCCGCAGCGTCGAAACCGTATCGTCGATCCAGATGGTGTTCCAGAACCCGTTCGACACGCTCAATCCCAGCCATTCGGTGGGTTCGCAGATCATCCGCACGCTGGAGAAGTTCAATGTCGGCAAGACGGTTGCCGACCGCCGCAAGCGCATGCTGGAATTGCTGGACCTGGTGAAGCTGCCGCGGGCCTTCGAGACCCGCAAGCCACGCCAGCTTTCGGGCGGCCAGAAGCAGCGCATCGGCGTGGCGCGTGCCTTTGCCGGCGACGCCAAGGTGGTGGTGGCCGACGAGCCGGTCTCGGCACTCGATGTGTCGGTGCAGGCGGCGGTGACCGAGTTGCTGATGGACATCCAGCGCAAGAACAAGACGACGATGCTGTTCATCAGCCACGATCTGTCCGTCGTGCGCTACATCGCCGACCGCGTGGTCGTCATGTATCTCGGCTATATCGTCGAGCAAGGCACGACCGATCAGATCTTCGCGCCGCCCTATCATCCCTATACCGAGGCGCTGCTGTCGGCTATCCCGACCGCCTACACCAGCGTGGTGAAGAAGCACATCGTGCTCGAGGGCGATATTCCGTCGGCGATGAACCCCCCCACAGGTTGCCCGTTCCAGACACGCTGCGGCTACAAGAAGCTGGTGCCCGACAATCTCTGCGAGACCAAGGTGCCGCCGGTCAAGCATCTCGGCGACGGCCATATGAGCCTGTGCTGGCTCGCCGACGACGTGCTGGCCAAGATGGAACCGGTGATCAGGTTCGACAAGGAGCATGCCGCGCAAGAGGGCGTGCCGGAAGACGCGCCGCATGGCGATGGTCCCGGTTTTGTCGGCACGCCACCCAAGCGGCCGCATGGCAAGACGGGCAGCGCGGAAGCCGATGCGGTGGGGCAGGCTGCCGAGGAGACCGAAGCCGTTTCGAAAGCCCGCCGTCACGAGGTCCGTGACGAGTTCTCGGAAACCGGTGCACCCGCGACGGATGCCAACGCCACCTCGGCGCCGTTCACGCCAAGAACGCTTGGCGACGGCCGTCAGGCGGAGAGTGCACGCGTGGCGCCACTTGGCGAGCGCGCCGCAAGGCGGGCCAGGCCAAGCCAGGATGCGACAAAGACGAGCGGGACGGTCGAGCCAGCCCGGCTGACCGGCGCAAGTGCCGTCGACAAGAACCGCCCGGATGGCATCGCCAGGCCTGCCAAGCCGGACGACTTGAAGCTGATCGCCGGTGTTGGCCCGAAGATCGAGCGCACCCTGAACGGTCTCGGCATCTTCACCTATGCGCAGGTCGCGGCGTGGAAGAAGGCCGAGCGCGAATGGGTCGACGACCATCTGAAGTTCCACGGCCGCATAGAGCGCGACGACTGGGTCAAGCAGGCCAAGGCGCTCGCCAAGGGCGGCGAGGCGGAATACATCAAGGTGTTCGGCAAGAAGCCGCGCTGATCGGAACGGGCGCTATTTAATTGCCGCACTCGCTCAGTTGCTGCGCATAGTCCCGCGCCATCTTGTCGGTGGCCCGGGCGTAGCCCTGCACGCCGGCATCGCCCCGGTTGCCGCGACCATAGGCGGTCCAGCCGAGATAATAGGCGAGGTAGAGATTGTAGGTGTCGTTGCGCGCGACGCCATAGCTGTCTGCGGTCTTGGAGTGATACCAGCCGACGAAATCGACGGCATCGGCGAATTTCGTGCGCCGTGCCGCCCAGTTGCCGGTCTCGCGCTGATATTGCGACCAGGTGCCGTCCAGCGCCTGCGAGAAGCCGGTGGCTGATGAGACATGCTTCCACGGGATGAAGCCGAGCAGCTTGGTGCGTGGCGGCCGGGCGTTGCTCTTGAAGCCGGACTCCTTGCGCACCGTTGCCATCAGCACGGGAACAGGGATGCCGTATTTCTGCTGGGTGCGTTCGGCGGCCGACTGCCAGTTGTCGAACCAACCGTCATTCTGGTCGAAGACGGCACAGACATTGTTGATGTGGTTGGGCGGCGTCGCGCAGGCAGAAAGTGCCAGCAGCACGCAAACCGCACCAATTTTACTAAAACTCGAACTACGCATTGGCAGAGCAATAGGCCGAAATCATAAAGGGAATCTTGCAGCGTTCGTTAATGCCTCGCCGGCGCGGTCCCTTGAAAAAATCCAATACCAGTAAATCGACGTGTTTTGTCGCTTTTTCTAAACAGATGCTGCAGAAATGCCGCCTTGGCTAAAATCACGCCCGCAAATGGCGTATTTCTGACAGCTTGCCTGGTTCGCCGGAGCTTTGATGCCAGGCATGAACGAACCGAGACGCAAACGCGGCGCCGAGCGCACCAGCAACAGAGGGCCATCGGCCATTCCGCAACTGCCGCTTAGGCGGGTGACAAATCCCTATCCGCCAATGGCCATGCTGTCGCCGGATCACATCGAGGCGATCCACCAGGCGTCGATGCATATATTGGAGAATTTCGGCATCGAGGTGATGAGCCCGCGCGCGCTGTCGTTGTTCGAGAAGGCCGGTGCAAAAGTCGATCATGCCTCAGCGAATGTCCGCATCGATCGCGGCCTGGTCGAAGAAGCGCTGAAGACCACGCAGTCCAGCTATGTGTTGACGCCGCGCAACCCGGCCAGCGCGGTTCATCTCGGCGGCAACACCATCAATTTCACCCTCGTTGCCGGGCCGCCCAACGTGCACGACATGGAGCGCGGCCGCCGCGCCGGCAATCTGCGCGATTATTCGGATCTGACCCGGCTGGCGCAGCATTTCAACTGCATCCACATGCTCGGCAACCAGGTCTGCGCACCGGTGGAGTTGCCGGCAAACTCCCGCCATCTCGACACCTACTTCACCAATCTGACGCTGACCGACAAGAGTTTCCATGTCTCGGCGATCGGCCGGGGCAGGGCGCTGGACGGCATCGAGATGATGGCGATTTCGCGCGGGTTGACGCTCGACCAGATGCGCGACGATCCCGGCATCACCACCATCATCTCGGTCAACTCGCCGCGCCGCTTCGACGAGATGATGGCCGAGGGGCTGATGACCATGGCCGAGTTCGGCCAGTCGGTGGCGGTGACGCCGTTCACGCTGATGGGGGCGATGAGCCCGGTGACGCTGGCCGGCGCGCTGGCGCAGCAGAACGCCGAGGCACTGTTCGGCGTCGTGCTGACGCAGCTTGTGCGTCCAGGCGCGCCAGTCATGTATGGCGCCTTCACCTCCAATGTCGACATGAAGTCCGGCGCGCCGGCCTTCGGCACGCCGGAGAACACCAAGGCCAACATCGCATCGGGGCAACTGGCGCGGCGCTACGGGCTGCCGTATCGCACGACGCCGGGCTCGGCCTCCAACGCCGCCGACGCGCAAGGCGCTTATGAGACGCTGATGGCGCTGTGGGGCGCGGTGCTCGGCCACGGCAATCTCGTCTATCATGCCGCCGGCTGGCAGGAGGGCGGGCTGACGGCGTCGTTCGAGAAGCTCATCATCGATGTCGAGATGATCCAGCACATGATGGAGTTCCTTCGCCCGATCGAGGTCAACGAGGCCGAGCTTGCCGTCGAGGCGCTGGGTGCGGTGCCGACCGGCGGCCATTTCTTCGGCGAGCCGCACACGCTGGAGCGCTATGCCACCGCCTTCTACCAGCCGATGCTGTCCAACTGGCAGAACTACGAGGCCTGGCAAGAGGCCGGCGGGCTCGACGCCACGGCACGCGCGACGCGGCTGTGGAAGAAGGCGCTGGAGGACTATGTCGAGCCGGTGATAGACATCGCCGTGCGCGAGGCGCTGGAGGCTTACATGGCCAGGCGCAAGGAAGCGATCGGGCAGGGCGAGCCGTGATGCTTCCCTCCTCGAATCCATTCACCCATCCAACTCACTGATATCAGAGAAAAATCCATGAAATCGCATGCAAAGGTCGTGGTCATTGGCGGCGGTGTCGTCGGGTGCTCCGTGCTGTTCCATCTGGCCCGCCACGGCTGGACCGATGTCGTCCTTTTGGAGCGAGACGAGCTGACCTCGGGCTCGACCTGGCACGCCGCCGGCGGCATGCACACCATCAACGGCGACCCCAACGTCGCCAAGCTCCAGAAATATACGATCAATCTTTACAAGGAGATCGAGGAGCTTTCCGGCCAGGCGACCGGCGTGCATCTAACCGGTGGCGTGCTTCTGGCGGCGACCGAGGCGCGGCTGGACTGGCTGCGCGGCGTCGTCGCCAAGGGTCGCTATCTCGGCATCGAGCTTGAGGAAATCTCCGCCAACGAGGCGGCCGAGTTGATGCCGCTGCTCGACCCCAAGCAATTCGTCGGCGCCGTCAGGAACAAGGAGGACGGCCACCTCGATCCCTCCGGCGTCACCCATGCCTATGCCAAGGCGGCGCGGAAACTGGGCGCCGAGGTCGAACGCTTCACCAAGGTCGAGGACATTGTGCGGCGTCCTGACGGGATGTGGCGCGTCATCACTAACAAGGGCGAGGTGGTGGCCGAGCATGTCGTCAATGCCGGCGGCCTGTGGGCGCGCGAGGTCGGCCGGATGGTTGGACTGGAGCTTCCGGTGCTGGCGATGGAGCACATGTACCTGATCACCGAGGACATGCCGGAGGTCGCTGCCTGGAACGCCAAGACCGGCACCGAAATCATCCACGCGGTCGACTTTGACGGCGAACTCTATCTGCGCCAGGAGCGCGGCGGCATGCTGATGGGCACCTATGAGAAGGCCAACAAGCCGTGGTCCGAATACCAGACGCCGTGGAATTTCGGCCACGAACTGCTGGCGCCCGATATCGACCGCATCGCACCGTCGCTGGAGGTCGGGTTCCGGCATTTCCCGGCCTTCCAGAACACCGGCATCAAGCAGATCATCAACGGGCCTTTCACCTTCGCGCCGGACGGCAACCCGCTGGTTGGGCCGGTGCGCGGGCTGCCGGGCTTCTGGGTTGCCTGCGGCGTCATGGCCGGCTTTTCACAGGGCGGCGGCGTCGGGCTGGCACTGTCCAACTGGATGATCGAAGGCGATCCCGGCGCCGACATATGGGCGATGGATGTCGCGCGCTATGGTGACTGGGCGACGATGGCCTACACCAACGCCAAGGTGCGCGAGAACTATTCCAGGCGGTTCTCGATCCGCTTTCCCAATGAGGAACTGCCGGCCGGGCGGCCACTGAAGACGACGCCGATCTATGATTTGTTGTCGGCCAAAGGCGCGCAATGGGGCGTCGCCTATGGGCTGGAGGTGCCGCTCTGGTACGCGCCGGAGGGCGTCAAGGACGAGTTCTCGTGGCGCCGCTCGAGCGATTTCACGCAGGTGGCCAAGGAGGTCGCGACCGTTCGCGACGGTGTCGGCCTGTCCGAGATTTCGAGTTTCGCCAAATACAAGGTGACGGGCGAGGGTGCGGCCGCCTGGCTCGACCGGATGCTTGCCTGCAAGCTGCCGAAGCCCGGCCGCATGACGCTGGCGCCGATGCTGAAGGAGGATGGCAGGCTGATCGGCGATTTCACGCTGGCCAATCTGGGGAAGGACGGCTGGTTCCTCGCCGGCTCCGGCATCGCCGAGCAATACCATATGCGCTGGTTCGAGAAGCACCTGCCTGACGACGGCTCGGTTCGTATCGAGGCGCTGGGCGCCAAGCTGACCGGCCTATCGATCGCCGGGCCGAAGGCGCGGGATGTGCTGGCAAAAGCCACGCGCTCCGATGTGTCCAATGCGGCGTTTCCATTCATGGCCATCGGCAGGATGGACATCGGTATGGCGCCGTGCCTGGTCGGCCGCGTCAGCTATACCGGCGATCTCGGCTACGAGATGTGGGTGGCGCCGGAGTATCAGCGCGCCGCGTTCCAGGCCCTGATGACCGCCGGCGAGGAATTCGGCATCGGCCTGTTCGGCTCGCGCGCGCTCAACGCGCTGCGGCTGGAAAAGAACTACGGCTCATGGGCGCGCGAATACCGACCGATCTACGGGCCGCTCGAGGCCGGGCTCGACCGTTTCGTCGCCTATGGCAAGGAGGCCGACTTCATCGGCAAGGCCGCGGCGCTCGCCGAGCGCAAGCAGGGCGGTAAGCTGCGCCTGCGTGCCTTCATCGTCGATGCCGACGACGCCGACGTCATCGGCGACGAGCCGATCTGGTTCGGCGGCGCCGTGCGCGGCTGGGTGACCTCGGGCGGCTACGCGCATCACTCGAAAAAATCCGTCGCCGTCGGCTATGTGCCGAAAGAGATCGCCGATGAGAGCGACGGGTTCGAGATCGAGTTGCTGGGCAAACGCCATGCGGCGCGCATGCAGCCGGCGGCGCTGTTCGACGCCAATTTCGAACGGATGCGCGCTTGAAATCAGGCACGCATCCTTCTTTTGGAGTCAGGTGCTACGGCGATTGTCCAGCGCGAAGGCGCCGGCGCCTGCAAACACCAGATAAAGAAAGATGAAGCAGAACGAGATCGCTGAATCGCCGCCATTGTTGACGGGGAAGAAGTCGCGCGGCATGTGCGCCATGAAATAGGCGATCGCCATTTCGCCGGCCAGAAGGAACGCGATCGGCCGGGTCAACAGCCCCAGCGCCAGCAGGATGCCGCCGGCGAATTCGAGGACGCCAGCGGCGAGCGTCAGCCCAGTGAGCGCATGGGGCTGGTCGCCGACGGGAAAATTGAACAATTTCTGGCTGCCGTGTTCGATGAACTGCAGCGCCGTGATGATACGCAACACGCCCAGAGCTTGCGGCTGGTATTTGGCGAGGCTTTCAAAAAGCTTCATCTAAAACTCCATCTTAGCCTTCCCGGACCGGCCATAAATTATCTCCCGGCGTTGGACCACTCACTTCCCTTGCTCCGCCATCAACAATCGGTGACTAGAATTGTTCCCCGGTCTCACCTCATATTTTTCTCGCCAGGGTTGCATTTGTATCGCTATGGTTGTATTGATATGCGGCTATTTCGAAACATGTGGGTTTCCTTTGCCATGAAAAAAATCGTCATCGGCCTATTCGCAATCCTTGCAAGCTCCAGCCTCGCCATGGCCGAGGACGCCGGCTGTGAGGCGTTCAGGTGGCCGGTGACACGGGAACAGGCGCTGTTTGCCGCAGCATCCGCAACGCCTTCCGGAGCGACGCTGGCGGTGGGTGCCGCCGCGGACCTTGCGCTGGTTCCGGTCGAGAAGGCTGGTTTCGAGGTGCCGCCCGAACGTGCCCCGGCATCTGGCACATTCGGTGCTGTGGCCACCGTGGAGGTGCCGCCTGAAGGAGCAATCCAGATCAGCCTCTCGGGCGACGCCTGGATCGATGTCATTCAGGACGGCAACGCCGTCAAGTCGGCGGGCTATAGCGGCGTGAAAACCTGCCCCGGCATCCGCAAGAGTGTGCGTTTCAAGCTTGCCGCCGGCCCGGCCACCGTCCAGTTCAGCGGCGCGAAAAAGGCTGACCTGAAAGTCGCGGTGCTGGCGCCGGAATAGTTGGCGCCAACCTAAGGAATGCGGCCCTTCCTCAGTGCTGCGATGAAGGGCCGGCGCTTTGTTCCTGCGGTGTTTATCGCCGTCAGCGTACGGGCGCCATCAATGCGAAATGAGCGTCTTGCGGATCCTGGCACTGGACAACCCAGCTGCCGCCTGGGACCTCCATCGGACCCATCAGGATCTTGCCGCCATTGTCGGTCACGCGTTTGGCGGCAGCGTCGATGGCCGGAACATTGAAATAGAACTGCCAGACCGGGACCGGGATTTGCTCCGGCTTGTTCATGATGCCGCCACCGGATTCGGGGCCGGCCGTGAAGGTCTGGTAGATGCCCATCGGGCCCATGTCGAAATCGCCGGCATCGACCCAGCCGAACTGGCCTGAATAGAAATCGAACGCGGCCTTCCAGTCCGACGTGTAAAGCTCGTGCCAGCCGATATGGCCGGGCGTGCTGGCCGGCACAACAGGCTGTTCGGGGCCGTTCGGCTGCAGGAACATGAAGGTAGCACCCTGCGGGTCGGCGACGACGGCAAAGCGGCCGACGCCCGGAATGTCGTCGGGCTGGCGGTGAATGGTGCCGCCGGCTTTTTCCAGCGATGCCGTCGAGGCATCGACATCGCTGGTGTGGATATAGCCGAGCCAGGCGGGCGGCATACCCATCTTGGCGGCATCCTCGGGCATCGTCATCAGGCCAGCGACGCCGCGCTCGCCGACATTCATGACGACATAGCGTGGCATGCCGGGAGCCTTGTCGAAAGGCTGCGCCGTCCAGCCGACCACCTTGGGGTAGAACGCCTCGGCGGCGTCGAGATCTGTGGTCATCAATTCGTACCAGAAGAAGGGCATCGGGGTTTTTGGCATTTTCGGTCTCCTCACCTTTCATGCATCGATCGTCGTCCGATCCATCCTAGGACGATCCTCACGACCGAAATCCGACAGCCGCCCGAACAACAATGTCTCTGCATGCCAAGCGTTCCCCGGTTGCGCGCCCGTCGGTTTTCGATTTTTCTGTGGTCATGAGGGGTTGTCGTCCATGCGCTTGATGTCGCTCACGCCGGAGCTTGTCGCACTGTGCCATCGGGAAGAGGCCGATCCCGGTCCGGATCCAAGCTGGACGGAGTTGAACGACGAGGATTTCCGGGCCCTTGCCCTGCGGCTGTCCGGTGAAGCCGACGAGGGGCCGCTTTGGGTGTTCGCCTACGGGTCGCTGATCTGGAAGCCGGAATTCGAGTCGGTCGAGCAACAGCTCGCCACCGCCTTTGGCTGGCACCGCTCTTTCTGCCTCGACATGGTGCGCTGGCGCGGCAGCGCCGAGCAGCCGGGTTTGATGATGGCGCTCGAGCGGGGCGGCCGGTGCAATGGGGTGATCTATCGTATGCCGGAGGGCGAAAAACCGGCGCAGATCGAAAGGCTGCTGCGGCGCGAGATCAGCGACCACGAAAGCATCGACACGGTCAGGTGGCTGCCGGTGCATACGTCGCAAGGCGCGCTGCGCGCGCTTGGCTTCTGGGTCGGCGTGAAGGGCAGGGGAACGTCGCTGAACCAGCCGCTGGACAAAGTGGCGAGCGTGCTGGCCAGAGCTTGCGGTCATATCGGGTCCGGCGCCGAATATCTCTACAACACGGTCAGCCATCTCGAAGCATTCGGCATCCACGATCGCAACCTGTGGCGGTTGCAGCAACTGGTCGCGAACGAGGTCAGGGTTATTCATGGCTGTGGACTTGAGCCCGACCATTCGCTCGCGCTGCAACCGCAATAACATGAGTAAAAAATTCATGTTAATATCCAGCCTTTTCAGCGACTTGCGCCAAAAATTGACCAATTGATAAAAAAATAAAACGTGCTAGCCTTTCCCAAAACGAAAACATAAGGGAACTGACGATGCCAGAAGGCCAGTTTAGGGAAGGCATTGCAGGCGGCAGGCTCTCGGCCGACCAGTATGCGGACAATTTTTCCGACCTGCACCCGCCGCTCGACCACCATGAGGCGCTAGTCGAATCCGACCGCTGCTATTTCTGCTACGACGCGCCGTGCATGAATGCATGCCCGACTTCGATCGACATTCCCCTGTTCATCCGCCAGATCTCGACCGGCAATCCGATCGGTTCGGCCAAGACCATTTTCGACCAGAACATTCTGGGCGGCATGTGCGCCCGCGTCTGCCCGACAGAGACGCTGTGCGAGGAAGTCTGCGTGCGTGAGATCGCGGAAGGCAAGCCGGTGCAGATCGGCCGCCTGCAGCGCTACGCCACCGATGTCGCCATGAGCGAGAACAAGCAGTTTTATCCGCGTGCCGAGCCGACCGGCAAGTCGGTCGCCGTGGTTGGCGCCGGGCCGGCCGGCCTTGCCGCCGCGCATCGGCTCGCACGCCGTGGCCATGATGTGACCATACTGGAGGCGCGCCCGAAGGCCGGCGGTCTCAACGAATACGGTATCGCCGCCTACAAGAGCGTCGATAATTTCGCCCAGGCGGAAGTTGACTATGTGACCGCGATCGGCGGCATCGATATCCAGAACGGCAAGGCGCTCGGCCGCGACTACCAACTCTCCGACCTGATCCGCAATTACGACGCGGTGTTTCTCGGCATGGGGCTCGGCGGTGTCAATGCGTTGCGCGCCGATGGCGAGGACGCGGACGGCGTCATCAATGCGGTCGAGTTCATTGCCGAGCTGCGCCAGGCAAGTGACCTTTCCGGCCTGCCGGTCGGCCGCCGCGTCGTCGTCTGCGGCGGCGGCATGACGGCGATCGACGCGGCCGTGCAGTCGAAGCTGCTCGGCGCCGAGGAGGTGACCATCTGCTACCGGCGCGGCCAGGAGCACATGAACGCTTCCGAGTTCGAACAGGATCTGGCGGCCGCCAATGGCGTCACCATCCGCCACTGGCTGCAGCCGAAGCGGGTCATTGTCGAAGGCGGCAAGGTGTCGGGCGTCGAACTCGAATACACCGCCATGAACGGCGACAAGCTTGCCGGCACCGGCGAGCGGCTTACGCTTGTTGCCGACCAGGTGTTCAAGGCGATTGGCCAGAGCTTTGTGCCGGCAGCACTCAACGGCAGCGGCGCGTCGATCGACCTCGAGGCCGGCCGCATCAAGGTCGATGCGGAAGGGCGCACTTCGCTCGCCCATGTCTGGGCCGGTGGCGACTGCATCTTCGGTGGCGACGACCTGACCGTCTCTGCCGTGGCGCAAGGCCGCGACGCAGCGGAGAGCATCAATCGGGCACTGACCTCGAACGGGAGGGCATGAGCATGGCAGATATCCGCAACAATTTCGTCGGCATCAAATCGCCCAATCCGTTCTGGCTGGCCTCGGCGCCGCCGACCGACAAGGCCTATAACGTTATCCGCGCCTTCAAGGCGGGCTGGGGCGGTGTGGTGTGGAAGACGCTGGGCGAGGAAGGCCCGCCGGTGGTCAACGTCAACGGTCCGCGCTACGGCGCGATCTGGGGCGCCGACCGGCGCCTGCTCGGCCTCAACAACATCGAGCTGATCACCGACCGCGACCTGCAGGTTAATCTGCGCGAGATCAAGCAGGTCAAGAAGGACTGGCCCGACCGCGCCATCGTCGTCTCGCTGATGGTGCCTTGCGTTGAGGAGGCCTGGAAGGCGATCCTGCCGGTGGTCGAGGAGACCGAAGCCGACGGCATCGAGCTCAATTTCGGTTGCCCGCACGGCATGTCGGAGCGCGGCATGGGTGCCGCCGTCGGCCAGGTGCCGGAATATATCGAAATGGTGGTGCGCTGGTGCAAGCAGAACACCCGCATGCCTGTCATCACCAAGCTGACGCCCAACATCACCGATGTGCGCAAGCCAGCGCGCGCGGCACACGCGGGCGGCACCGACGCGGTGTCGTTGATCAATACCATCAACTCGATCACCGGCGTCGATCTCGACAGCTTCGCGCCGCAGCCGACCATCGACGGCAAGGGCTCGCATGGCGGCTATTGCGGCCCGGCGGTGAAGCCGATCGCCATGAACATGGTGGCCGAGATCGCGCGCGATCCCGAAACCCACGGCCTGCCGATCTCCGGCATCGGCGGCATAACCACCTGGCGCGATGCGGCCGAGTTCATGGCGCTCGGCGCCGGCAATGTGCAGGTCTGCACGGCGGCGATGACCTACGGCTTCAAGATCGTGCAGGAGATGATCGCCGGCCTCGAAAACTGGATGGACGAGAAGGGCCATGCCTCGCTCGACGACATCGTCGGCCGCGCCACGCCCAATGTCACCGACTGGCAGTATCTCAACCTCAACTACGTCGCCAAGGCGCATATCGACCAGGACGCCTGCATCAAATGCGGCCGCTGCCACATCGCCTGCGAGGACACCTCGCACCAGGCGATCACCAGCATGGTCGACGGCGTCAGGCATTTCGAGGTGATTGAGGCCGAATGCGTTGGCTGCAACCTCTGCGTCAATGTCTGCCCGGTCGAGAACTGCATCACCATGGAGCCGCTGGCCGTCGGTGTGATGGATCAGCGCACCGGCAAGCCGGTGTCGCCGATCTACGCCAACTGGACGACGCACCCGAACAATCCGATGGCCAAGGTGGCCGCGGAGTAGCGAGCCGTTCGACAAAAACGGCGCCTTCGGACGCCGTTTTTTCATTTTCCTATTGCAGATAAAAATTATCCACGATAATATATATCCATGATTAGGAGATCCACCCAATGAAGCTGGGCGAGGGCGTTGAGGCAGCCATCCACTGCGCTGCCATGCTGGCCGGTGTCGAAGGCAACAGCACCATGGCGGCATCTGCCATGGCGGAGGCCTTTGGCCTGTCGCCGAGCTATCTCCTGAAGCATCTCAACATGCTGAGCGCGGCGCGCATCCTGGAATCGGTCTCGGGGCCGGCTGGCGGCTACCGGCTGGCGCGGCCGGCCGAGCGGATTTCGCTGCTCGATATCGTGCTGGCGGTCGAAGGGCGCGAACCGGCTTTCCGTTGGGGCGAGATCCGCCGCAACGGTCCGGTCAGGCTCGACGCTTCTGCCTATGTCAAACCCTGTGGCATCAATGCCGCGATGCTGAAGGCCGAGAAGGCCTATCGCGCGGCACTCGCCGAGGCGAAGCTGTCCGACATCGTTTCGGAATACATGACCGATGCCGATCCGCGTTCGGTGGCAGCCGGCTGCGCCTTCGTGGCGCGCCATCAGCGGCCGCAGAAACCCAGTTCAACCTAGCAAGCGTAAAGGACATCAAGATGAAGCAGAGGCTGCAATTTTTCGCCAAGGCGCCGGAGATCATGAAGGCGGTGTCGGCGCTCAACAAGGCGGTGGACGAATGTGGGCTCGAGGAAAGCCTGCTGCACCTGATCAAATTGCGGGCGTCGCAGATCAATGGCTGCTCGTTCTGCGTCGAGATGCACAGCCGCGAGGTGAGGCGTGACGGCGAGACCGAGCAGCGGCTCTACCTCGTCTCGGCGTGGAAGGAATCGCCGCTGTTTTCCGAGCGTGAACGCGCCGCTTTGGCCTGGACCGAGGCGGTGACCCTGATCGCCAACAACGGCGTGCCGGACGAACTCTATGCAAGGACACTTGAGCATTTCTCGGAAGAAGAATTGGTCAAGCTGTCTGTCGCGCTCGGCATGATCAACACCTGGAACCGGCTCTGCGTCCCGTTTCAGGCCCTCCATCCGATGCCGGCGGCCAAGGCTGCCTGATTGTCCGGATTTGGTTTTGGAGTGCCGTCGAGAGGCGGCGCTCCCACTGCTTTTCAAAGGGAGCGTTTGATGCCTGCCGATTTGCCTTCGACCCTGTTGTTCCTGGGCCGCCTGTTGCTCGGCGGCGCCTTCGTTTTCGCCGGCCTGCGCAACATCCAGAACGCGGCCTTCCTGACCCAGTTGATGGCCGCGCGCGGCGTGCCACAGGCGCGGTTGGTGTTGTGGCTCGGCATCGTGCTTCAGGTCGCTGCCGGCATGCTGGTGATCGCGGGCCTGTGGACGGCAATCGCTGCGGCGGTACTGCTGGTATTCCTCATCGTCGCCACGCCGATGTTCCACAATTTCTGGGATCATCAGGGCCCGGATCGCGCGTCGCGCATCAATGGCTTTGTCGGCAATGTCGCGCTGAGTGGCGGTTTCCTGTCGCTGATCGCGCAATCTGTTTGACGCCATAGCGACTGCGGCACTGTGGCGCCGCCAGTATCGATCATTAAATCGGAACCAATCGAGCGGTTGACGCATTTCGCACCTGTATGCCGAGCATCCCGGGATGAAATATGAAAATTGCCCATGTCGCGCCGCTGTATGAATCGGTGCCACCCAGGCTTTATGGCGGCACCGAACGCATCGTCTCGTATCTGACCGAAGCGCTGGTCGACCTGGGCCATGAGGTGACGCTATTTGCGAGCGGGGATAGCCAGACCTCCGCAAAGCTGGTGGCTGGCCGGGAATGCGCGCTACGCCTCGATCCGCGTCCGCTCAAATCCGAGATCGCGGCGCATCTTTCGATGCTTGCGCAGGTGCGGAAACGGGCGCGAGAGTTCGACGTCATCCATTTCCACCTCAGCCACTTCCTGCATTTTTCCTTCTTCGAGGACATGGCGGAGCGGACGGTGACGACGCCGCATGGCAGGCTGGATTATGTCGACCTGGCGCCGGCCTATGAGCGTTTCCCACGCTTCCCGATGATTTCCATTTCGCACAGCCAGAAAACCGGCCTTGCCCGCGCCAACTGGTTGGCAACAATCCATCACGGACTGCCGACCGGCATCTACGAACCGACTTTCGAGACGACGGCGGAAGAACCTTATCTTGCCTTCCTTGGCCGGTTTTCACGCGACAAGCGCGCGGATCGCGCCATCGAGATCGCCTTGCGCTCGGGGCTCAGGCTGAAACTTGCGGCGAAGATCGGCGACGATGACCGCGCTTTTTTCCACGAAGCGATCGAGCCTTTGATCGACGGCGATCGGATCGACTTTGTCGGCGAGATCGAGGAGGGTGAGAAGGCGGAATTTCTCGGCAACGCAGCCGGCCTGCTGTTCCCTATCGACTGGCCGGAGCCGTTCGGCCTTGCGGCCATCGAGGCGATGGCCTGCGGCACGCCGGTGATCGCCTGGAATTGCGGCGCACTGCCTGAGATCATCGATCAAGGCGTCACCGGCTTTATTGCCGACACAATGGATGGCGCCGTCGCCGCGGTGCCGGACTTGCTGCGGCTCGACAGGCGGACCGTGAGAACCGTCTTCGAAAAACGGTTTTCCGTCAGAAGAATGGCCGGCGACTACCTGGCCGCCTATGCGCGGCTGATCGGTCTCCCGGGCGAAGCGAAGGCGTCGTGAACAGCGACGGGAACGAACGACAGGATCTGTAACGGATGACCCAACTCGATGAGCGCCAGCTCGATCCCGCCGTAGCGCTTGCATCGCTCGACGCGACCGCACCTCGTGAGCCGCACCGGCTGTTTGCGCTCAAGCAGGCCGACTGCTTTGCGGTTGCCGATGCCTATGGCGACATACGCGGCGCCGGCGACGGTTTCTTCCGCGACGACACACGGGTGCTCTCCGAATTCCGGCTGACCGTCGGCGGCAGGCCGACATCGCTGCTTGGCGCCTCGCTCAGCCAGGACAATGTCTTGTTCACCGCCAACCTGACCAATCTGCCGATACTGAGCGCCAGCGGTCGCGACATTCCGCAGGGCGCGATTCATATCGAACGCACCAGGCTGCTTTGGCAGGACAGGCTGTTCGAACGCATCACCCTTTCCAACTACAGTCGGGAAACTTCGACAATCGGCGTTTCCCTGCACTTTGCCGCCGATTTCCGCGATATGTTCGAAGTGCGCGGCTCGACGCGGCTGAAGCGCGGACTGGCCCATGTGGCCGAGATGGATGCCACATCCGTCCTGTTGCGCTACGACGGGTTGGACGGGCTGGTGCGCACATCGGCGATATCGTTCTCGCAAGCACCGGATCAACTGACAGCCGAGCGCGCGGATTTCCTGATCGCCGTAACCAAGCGCAGCAGCAATGTGCTGTATATCGAGATCGGCCCCGAGATGACGGATCCGCCCGATCGCGACCGTTTCCGCGCCGCCGCCGCCAGGGCCCGCTTTGGCATGCGGGCCAAGCGCCGCCACGGCGCCACGGTGCACAGTTCCGGTCGCGTCTTCAACGACTGGGTCGAGCGCGCCCGCGCCGATGTCGCGCTGCTGACCACCGAACTGGCGACCGGACCCTATCCCTATGCCGGCATCCCCTGGTTCTCGACGGCGTTCGGCCGCGACGGCGTCATTTCAGCGCTGCAGATGCTCTGGCTCAATCCAGGCCTGGCGCGGGGCGTGCTGGCCTTCCTTGCCCAGCACCAGGCGACGGAGACGTCGCCGTTCAGCGATTCGCAGCCGGGCAAGATCATGCACGAGACGCGCAAGGGCGAGATGGCGGCGCTGCGCGAGCTTCCTTTCGGCCGCTACTATGGCGGCGTCGACACGACGCCGCTCTACATCCATCTCGCCTGTGCCTATGCCGATCGTACCGGTGACATGGCGTTCATCGACAGCCTGTGGCCGTCGCTGTGCGCTGCGGCCGAATGGACGGAGGAGGCGGGCCGCGAGACCGGATTCGTCACCTATCAGCGGGCCGCCGAGTCCGGCCTCGCCAACCAGGGATGGAAGGACAGTTTCGATTCCGTCTTTCATGCCGATGGCCGCATTCCCAAGGGCCCGATCGCGCTCGTCGAGGTGCAAGGCTATGTCTTTGCCGCCTTCCGGGGGCTGGCCGCACTTGCCCGTCGCCGCGGCGAGGACGACAAGGCCGCTCACTGGGAGGACCGCGCCGAGGCCATGCGGGTCGCGGTGGAACGCGATTTCTGGCTCGACGATCTCGGCTTCTATGCCCTGGCGATCGATGGTGCCGGAGAGCCCTGCAAAGTGCGGACCTCGAATGCGGGCCATCTCCTCTTTGTCGGATTGCCCGAGCTGGAGCGGGCGCAGATGGTCGCCAATCAGCTGGTTTCGGCCTCCTTCCATTCCGGCTGGGGGCTGAGGACGCTCGCCGACGATGCCGTGTTCTTCAACCCGATGTCGTACCACAATGGCTCGATCTGGCCGCATGACACCGCCATGTGCGGTGCCGGCCTGGCGCGCTATGGCGAGCGTGAAAGTGTGGTCCGCCTGATGAGCGGCACGTTCGAATCCGCGGTCCATTTCAATATGCGGTTGCCCGAACTGTTCTGCGGTTTTACCCGCGCACCGGGCGAAGCACCGATCGCCTATCCCGTCGCCTGCCTGCCGCAAGCCTGGTCGGCGGGCTCCGCCTTCATGCTGATGCAAGCCTGCCTTGGCCTGGAGATAGACGGTTGGGATGGCGAAATCCGCGTTACCCGTCCCAGGCTGCCGATCGGCATCGATACGCTCACGCTGCGGCACCTGGGCGTCGGCGAAAGAGTGGTCGATCTCAGTTTCCAGCGCGTCGGCGACAGGGTCGTCGCTTTCCTCGCCGATCGCCATGAAGGACTGGTGCCGCTCGTAGTCAGAACATGATCTGAGCCAAATTGGCCGGGAACCGATCCCGGCTTTGTGCGTTGCAAAAGCACATGATCGGACGGCGACCATGTCGCCACCGGACAGTTTTAAATCGGAAACACGAACAAAAAAGGCCGCCGAACGGCCGGAGGCGAGTTGACATTCCAATGACAAACTACGGTGCGGACCTGCTCTGGGTTCTGATCCTTGCGAGCCTCGGTCTTTCCGCTCTTGCCGTTTTCTTCTCCATATCGCGCCAGCGTCGCAGTCCCCCCCCGGCGGTCGCACATCCGGCCGGCGAGGACGTGGCTGCGGAAGCGGCGCGCAAGGTGATACGGGAGTTCGAAAAGAACGGCCAATCGGCCGATGCGGCCCTTGTAACATGGTCGCCCGAAACATTGCGCAAGATCCTGGCCGATGATTTGCCCGATGCGCAGGTCATCGTGGTCTCCAACCGCGAACCGTACATCCACAACGCAAAGGACAATGGCGTCGAGTTGCTCGTGCCGGCCAGCGGACTGGTGTCGGCGCTTGAGCCGATCACCCGCGCTTGTGCCGGCACCTGGATCGCCTATGGCGGCGGCACGGCGGACCGGCTGATGGTCGACGAGGACGACCGGATACAGGTGCCGCCCAGCAATCCGTCCTACACGCTGCGCCGGGTCTGGCTGACGGAGGAAGAATATCAGGGCTACTACCTCGGCTTCGCCAATGAGGGCCTCTGGCCGCTCTGCCATATAGCCTTCACACGGCCGATTTTTCGCGCCTCGGACTGGGAGGCATACGAAGCCGCCAACCGGAAGTTCGCCGACACGGTGGTGGCCGAAGCCCGCAACGAGCGGCCGATCGTGCTGGTCCAGGATTACCACTTCGCGCTGCTGCCGCGCATGATCCGGGAGCGCCTGCCCGAAGCGATCGTCATCACCTTCTGGCACATCCCGTGGCCGAACTCGGAAGTGTACAGCATCTGTCCGTGGCGTGAACGCATTCTCGAGGGACTGCTCGGCAGCTCGATCATCGGCTTCCACACCCAGTTCCATGCCAACAATTTCACCGAAAGCGTCGATCGCTTCCTGGAAAGCCGCATCGAGCGTGCCGATGCGGCCATCTCCTATGGTGGGCAGACGACGCTGGTGCACGCCTATCCCATTTCCATAGAATGGCCGGCGGACCTTCTGGCAAAATTGCCAGACGTCGACGACTGCCGCGCCCGCCTGCGCGACAGGTTCGGACTGAAAGCGGATGTGAAGCTGGCCGTCGGGGTCGAGCGTCTCGACTATACCAAGGGCATTCTGGATCGTTTTCACGCGCTGGACGAATTGTTCAAGCGATACCCTGAATGGATCGGAAAACTGGTTTTCCTCCAGATCGCGGCCCCCAGCCGCGGCACGCTCCCGGCCTACAAGCTGCTCCATGACGAATGCCGCCGCTATGCCGAAGAACTCAACCAGCGTTATGGCAGCGAAGGCTACAGTCCGGTGATCATGGTGGCCGAACACCATTCGCAGGAACGGGTCTATGAGATCTATCGGGCCGCCGACATTTGCATGGTCACCAGCCTGCATGACGGCATGAACCTGGTCGCCAAGGAATTCGTCGCGGCGCGCGACGACGAACAGGGCGTCTTGATGCTCAGCACATTCGCCGGTGCCTCGCGCGAATTGCTGGAAGCGCTGATCGTCAACCCCTACGACGCCGCCATGATGAGCGAAGCGCTGCTGCAGGCGCTGACCATGACTTCAGACGAACAGCGCGAACGCATGCGGCCCATGCGGCAGATAGTCCGCGACAACAATGTCTATCGCTGGGCCGGCAGCATGCTTCTGGACGCGGCACGCTTGCGCAAGCGCGGCGACCTAGATCGGGTAACCGGTGCTGGCGACCGGCCGTCAGGCATCGACAATGTCGTCTCCATGTTCGAGCGCAAACGGGTGGCACTATCATGAGCGAAATCCTGCAAAAGGCTGTGAGCGAGACCCTGCAAAAGCCGCAGCCCTTGCTGACTGGCGAATGGGCGCTGTTCCTCGACATCGATGGCACCCTGCTGGAGCATGCCGAACATCCGGACGCCGTTTCGGTCAGCGCCGAGCTTCGCTCTTTGCTGCAAGGCCTGGATCACAAGTTGAACGGGGCATTGGCCTTCATCACAGGCCGCTCCGTTGCGGTCGTTGACCAGTTGTTTCAGCCTTTGAAGCTGCGCGCAGCCGGGCTTTATGGCCTGGAACACAGGCTCCTGCCGGACGACGACGTCGAAATCGCGGACGAGCCGGCGGATATTGCCGCTCTTGCCGAGGAGATCGAGGCCGAGTTCGGTCGTGGGCAGGTCTATATCGAGCGCAAAGGTCGGGTGCTGGCCATCCACACGCGCGCCGCCCCGCACCTGCTCCCCCGCGCCACGCAGCTTGTCGAGCAAGCGCTGGCCGTCCTGCCGAAGGGCTACCGGGTGGTTGCCGGCAATGCCGGTGTGGAGTTGCTGCCGCTCGAGGCAGCCAAGGGCGCCGCGATCCGGCGTTTCATGGACATCGCGCCATTCACAGGCCGCCGCCCGGTCTTCCTGGGCGACGACACGTCGGACGAAAACGGCTTCGAAGCCATCAACGATGCCGGCGGCATATCGATACGGGTGAAGCCACCAGCGTATACCGCCGCGCGGTACGGGCTTGCCGGCGTTACCGAGACGCTCGCCTGGCTGAGAGGTCAACTTTAGGTCCAGCCGGCGCAACCGCGATCGCGCATGCTGGAAACGGCAAGGAAAGGAACGGCTTCGATGGGACGCTTTGCAGAATTGGTTCGAGAGATCACGCCGAGTTGGCTTCATTCTCGCTCCTCCCGCCATGGGACCGCCGACGTTTCACCGTCCGATGCGGACTACAACTGGCAAGAGGCGATCGACAACAAGATGTATGGAGCCGACACGGCTGATTATTCCTATGTTCCGGGAAAGCCCACTTCAGATGCCGCAAGACCGGCCGGCGACAGCTCCATGGACGAGGAGGACATGCAGCGCGGTCCAAGGAAAGCCAATTGAGGGTGAAAGCCTTTCGGCGGCGGACGATCGCTACGCCGCAAACCGCAGGCCGCCGTCGCAGGTCAGCACCTGACCGGTCATGAAGCCGTTGGAGACGAGAAAGGCGATTGCGCTGGCGACGTCTTCGGCGCGGCCGACGCGACCGACCGGGGTCTTGCCGGCATAGTCGGCAAACAGCGCCTGCCTCTGCTCCTCGGCCAGAAAATCCCACCAGGGCGTGTCGATGACGCCGGGCGCAACGACATTGACGCGCAAGGGCTTCAGTTCCATCGCCAGGATCGGCACCACGGTCAACAGCATGCCATTGATGGCGGCGATGCCGGCGACGCCGGGCGTTGCGAGTTGGGCCGATACCGCTGAGATGAAGGTGACAGATCCGGCCTTGTTCAGAGTCGGCAAAGCGGCCTGCAAGCAAGACAGCTGCGGGCGGACTTTCTCGTCGACGCCGCTGCCGATGTCGGTCAGGTCAAGCGTGGGGAAGGGGCCAAGACCCTTGCCGCCGCTGGCGGCCAGTACCAGATGGTCGAAAGGGCCAAGGCGCTCGAAGAACCCGCTGACCTCGTCCGGCTTCGCGGCATCGAAAGCAGCCTTGTCGGCAGCGCCGCCAAGGCTTTTCCACGCGCTCCTCAGCTTCTCTTCGTTGCGCCCGGTGATGGTCACCTTCATGCCGGGGCCAAGCAGTTTGCGCGCCGTCGCCAAGCCGATGCCGGACGAGCCGCCGATGATAACGGTGTGCTGGATTGCCTTGGTCATGAACGCTGTTCCTTCGATGTTGGTGAGGCCGGGCCGATGAGGTCGAGGCTCAAGGCTCGCAACTGTTGTCTTGCCTTGGCGTCATAGGCCTGGGCGTCGGCACGGGATTCCCGCAGGCCGTCGAAATAGAGGCCGCTTTTGCCGTCGAGCGCGGGTGACGTGGCGAGGTTGAGGATGGCGTCGGCGCCGGTTTCGACCGAGTTCCAAGGCGTCACGCCTGCCTGCCGAACCATGGTGGTGTTCATGTAGCTCGCCGGATGCAGTGCGTTGACGGTGACGCCGGTGCCTTTCAGCCCCTGAGCCAGGTCGACGGTAAACAGGATCTGCGCCAGCTTGCTCTGGCAATAGGCACGCACGCCGTCATACGAGCGGGTCAGCATGACATCGCCGAAGTCGATCGCTTGCTGCCCGGCCGAGGCGACGTTGACGATGCGTGCCGGAGCGCTCGCCTTCAGCAATGGAAGGAGCTCGCTGGTGAGCAGGAAACCGGCGAGATAATTGACTGCGAAGCGCAGTTCGTAACCGTCTGCGCTGACTTGCCTTTTGGCGCCTTGGCCCGCCGTGCCGATGCCGGCATTGTTGATGAGGATGTCGAGCCGGTCGGTCCTGGCACGCACCGCCTCGGCAAGGCGGCGGACCTCGGCCAGAGAAGAGAGGTCGGCGACCAGCAGCTCGGCCTTGCCGCCGGCGGCTTCGATCTCAGTGATAACAACCTTGCCGCGCGTCGCATCGCGGCCGTGAACCAGCACCCGGGCGCCAGCGGCGCCGAGCCGTTGCGCGACGACGCGGCCAACGCCGTCAGTTGAGCCGGTGATGAGGATTGTCTTGTCTTTGAGTTCCATGTTCGGAGCCTCCGTTCTGTTGCTCTGAACGGAAGATGGGACAGTTGGCGCGCGTCAAACAGTTCAAACTTTATCCTGGTATCAATACTGCTATAATAGGCACATGGAGTCCCACGCTGCTCCCACACACTCCGCTGAAGACAGCCGCCGGCGCGAACTCGGCGCCTTCCTGCGCTCGCGACGCGAAAGGCTGACGCCCTCGGCCACCGGCATCGCGACTGGTCTCAGGCGGCGCACGCCGGGCTTGCGCCGCGAGGAGGTGGCGATGATCGCCGGCGTCGGCACGACCTGGTACACATGGCTGGAGCAGGGGCGCGAGGTCAGGCCCTCGGTTGAGGTGCTGACCGCGCTCGCCGAGGCACTGCGCCTCGACGCGGCCGAAAGACAGCATTTGTTCATCCTTGCCGACCGCCAGCAGCCGGAGCGCCGTGCCGCGGCGCCGGAAAAGGTCGATGGTCCGTTGCTGCACATGCTGCAAAGCCTGGTGCTGCAGCCGGCCTATGTGGTCGGGCGGCGCTGGGACGTGCTGGCCTGGAACCCGGCGGCCGTCGCGGTGTTCGGTGATTATGGCCTGCTGGAGGGTGACGCCCGCAATATCGTCCACATGGTGTTCACCAGCCCGCACCACCGGCGCCTGCTGGTCGACTGGGAGGAATTGGCGCGCACCGTGCTGGCCTCGTTCCGGGCGGCGAGCGCCCGGTATGTCGGCGATCCGGATTTCGAGCGGCTGATCGAGTTGATGACGCGCTCGAGCCCCGAATTTCGCGCCTGGTGGCCGCAGCGCGACGTCGCGCACCGACTGTCGGGAGTAAAGCATGTCCGGCACCCGAGCGCGGGCGCCATGACCTTCGAGCATATGAGCCTGTCGATCGGCGACGGCTCGGACATGAAGCTGATCGTCTACACGCCGCTTGCCGAGCAGAATTCGGTCGCCAAGCTGCAGACACTGCTGGACGCGCTGCCAGCTGAGCGGCGCAGCGCCTGAGGCGTCAGCCTTTCGGCTTCAGCCCATCCAAGAACAACTGCTCGAGAAATCTTGCCGCGTCCTCGAAGCGGCCGTCGCCGTCGCGGTTCGGGCCGAGCACGGCGCGGACCTGGACGTCGAAATCGGCATAATGCTGCGTCGTTGCCCAGATCGAAAAGATCAGGTGCCAGGGGTCGGTGCGGGCGATCTTGCCGGCGCGCATCCAGCCCTTCATGACGGCGGCCTTCTCGTCGACCAGCGTCTTCAGTTCGCCGGCCAGCAGCGGCATGATGCGCGGCGCGCCTTGCAGAATCTCGTTGGCGAACAGCCGGCTCTCGCGCGGGAAATCGCGCGCCATCTCCAGCTTGCGTCTGATATAGCTGCGCAATTCGGTCAGCGGATCGCCGATGTCGTCGAGTTCGCGCAGCGGCGCCAGCCAGGTGTCGAGCAGGCGCTGCATCAGCGTCTCGTGGATGTCTTCCTTGCGGCGGAAATAATAGAGCAGGTTCGGCTTCGACATGCCGGCGGCTTCGGCGATCTGGTCGATGGTCGAGCCACGGAAACCGTTGGTGGAGAACACTTCGAGCGCCGCCTCCAGGATGAGTTCGCGCTTTTCCTGCTGGATGCGGGTGCGGCGAGGGGCGTCCGTGCCGGTGGTCACCGTTGCAAGCCCTCGTGTTGAGGGTCATCTGGACCAATTCTCTGGACCAGTTTTTCCCTAGCCTGTGGAACGCACTTCAGGTGCCGCATTTCCGCTAGTAATCCCTTGACCGCCGACAGGGCGGTGCTAACGTTTGTCCAATCGGTCAAAAATTTGCGTAGCATGAAAACGCAGCAAAGACCAAGCGTTGGGCGCACCGAAACAGGTTACAGGAAGTCTTGGTCATGTCCAACCGGCTGAAAGTCACGCCGAACGATCTCAGCGCATTCTGGATGCCGTTCACGGCAAACCGGCAGTTCAAGCAGGCGCCGCGCATGATGGTGTCCGCCAAGGACATGCATTACACGACCAGCGACGGCCGCAAGGTGCTCGACGGCACCGCTGGCCTGTGGTGCGTCAATGCCGGCCATTGCCGGCCGAAGATCACCGAAGCGATCCAGCACCAGGCCGCCGAGCTCGACTATGCGCCCGCCTTCCAGATGGGCCATCCGATCGTGTTCGAACTGGCCAACCGCCTGGTCGACCTCGCGCCCAAGGGCATGGATCATGTCTTCTTCACCAATTCCGGTTCGGAATCGGTCGAGACAGCGCTGAAAATGGCGATCGCCTATCACCGCGTTAAAGGCGAGGGTTCGCGCACCCGTCTGATCGGCCGCGAGCGTGGCTATCACGGCGTCAATTTCGGCGGCATTTCTGTCGGCGGCATCGTCACCAACCGCAAGATGTTCGGCACGCTGCTCGGCGGCGTCGACCACATGCCGCACACGCATCTGCCGGAAAAGAACGCCTTCACCAAGGGCGTGCCGGAACATGGCGCGGAACTCGCTAACGAGCTGGAGCGCATCGTCGCCCTGCATGACGCCTCGACCATCGCCGCTGTCATTGTCGAGCCGGTCGCCGGCTCCACCGGTGTTATCCTGCCGCCGAAGGGCTATCTTGAGAAGCTGCGCGAGATCTGCACCAAGCACGGCATCCTGTTGATCTTCGACGAGGTCATCACCGGTTTCGGCCGCCTCGGCACGCCGTTCGCCGCCGACTATTTCGGCGTCACGCCCGACATCATGACCACCGCCAAGGGCGTCTCCAACGGCGTCGTCCCGATGGGCGCGGTGTTCGTGAAGAAAGAAATCCACGACGCCTTCATGACCGGCCCCGAGCACATGATCGAGTTCTTCCACGGCTACACCTATTCGGGCAACCCGATTGCCTGTGCCGCGGCACTCGGCACGCTCGACACCTACAAGGAAGAGGGCCTTTTGACTCGCGGCGAGGAGTTGGCGCCGTACTGGGAAGACGCACTGCATTCGCTGAAGGGCGAGCCGAACGTCATCGACATCAGGAACATCGGCCTGATCGGTGCGATCGAGCTGGCGCCGATCGCCGGCCAGCCGACCAAGCGTGCCTTCTCGGCCTTCGTCAAGGCGTTCGAGCGCGGCGCGCTGATCCGCACCACCGGCGACATCATCGCGCTGTCGCCGCCGCTGATCATCACCAAGGGCCAGATCAATGAATTGATCGACCATGTGCGCGATGTGCTGAGGTCGATCGATTGAAGAACTGGGCGCGGATATCCCTCCCCCTCGAGGGGAGGGTGGCCGCGAAGCGGTCGGGTGGGGTCGGTGCGACAGTGCGCCGACCTGATCTTTTGCTGCGAGGTCGCTCGTGATGCCCCGTACCCGCGTGAGCTTCGAAATGCGCCAGAAGGCGCGTGCGCTTCGAGTTCACGCGACCAAGGGCGAATCCCTGCTGTGGTATGAACTGCGGGAGCTGAAGTCGAGCGGCATCAAGTTTCGCCGTCAGTGCCCGATTGGGCCTTACATCGTCGACTTCGCTTGCCTCGCGGTGAAGCTAATCGTTGAGGTCGACGGTGATCTGCACGAACACGAGAACGGCAAGCGGCACGATGCTGTTCGTGATGCCTATCTGCGCTCACTCGGGTTCGATGTCTTCCGTGTTGACGAGCCCGATGTCATAAACAGCGCTTGGCATGTCGCGCAGGTGGTCAAGGGGAAGGTTGAGCATATGTCAGCCGACCCCACCCGACCGCTTCGCGGCCACCCTCCCCTCGAGGGGGAGGGGGACGCCGGCGAATCGCAATCGATGAGGTTTTAGAGCATGGCCGCACCCGGTGAGAATCTGCGAATTAATTCAGACCGTTTGTGGGATTCCATCATGGAAATGGCGAAGATTGGCCCAGGCATTGCCGGCGGCAACAATCGCCAGACCGTGACCGACGAGGACGGCGAGGGCCGGCATCTATTCAAGCGCTGGTGCGATGCGGCC
Source organism: Mesorhizobium sp. M0293 (assembly GCF_040321735.1). Classification (NCBI taxonomy): domain Bacteria; kingdom Pseudomonadati; phylum Pseudomonadota; class Alphaproteobacteria; order Hyphomicrobiales; family Phyllobacteriaceae; genus Mesorhizobium; species Mesorhizobium sp. M0293. The sequence goes on along the minus strand of NZ_JAMYSA010000002.1, from coordinate 65,469 downwards.
GGGCTCGAAATGAGCGTCGACGAAATGGGCACGATGTTTGCCCGCCGCGAAGGCACCGACCCCAGCCTGCCGCCGGTCTATGTCGGCAGCCATCTCGATACGCAGCCGACCGGCGGCAAGTATGACGGCGTGCTTGGCGTGCTGGGCGGGCTTGAAGTGGTGCGCTCGCTCAATGATCTAGGCATCAAGACCAAACATCCGATCGTCGTCACCAACTGGACGAATGAAGAAGGCGCGCGCTTCGCTCCGGCGATGATGGCGTCGGGCGTCTTCGCCGGCGTGCTCGACCAGGCCGATGTCTACGGGCACACCGACAAGCAGGGGAAAAAATTCGGCGAGGAGCTCGAACGCATCGGCTGGAAGGGCACGGAGAAAGTCGGTGACCGCAAGATCCACGCCTTCTTCGAATTGCATATCGAGCAGGGACCGATCCTCGAGGACGAGGGCATCGACATCGGTGTCGTCACCCACGGGCAAGGTTTGAAGTGGCTGCAGGTGACGCTGACCGGCAAGGAAGCGCATACCGGTTCGACGCCGATGCCCAAGCGCCGCAATGCCGGGCTCGGCATGGCGCGGGTGATCGAATTGGTGCACGAGATCGCCATGGACTACCAGCCCGACGCCGTCGGCGCGGTCGGCCACATGGAGGTCTATCCCAACTCGCGCAACATCATTGCCGGGCGCACCGTCTTCACCATCGACATCCGCTCGCCGGAAAAGGAAGTGCTGGATGCCATGGACGGCCGCATCCGCGAGGGCATCGATACGATCTGCGATGCGCTCGACATCCGCTACGAGATCGAACAGGTCGGCGCTTTCGATCCGGTCACCTTCGATGCCGGTTGCGTCAAGGCGATCCGCGATGCCGCCGAACGCCTCGGCTATTCCCACCGCAACATCGTTTCCGGCGCCGGCCATGACGCCTGCTGGATCAACCGCGTTGCGCCGACCGCCATGGTGATGTGCCCCTGCGTCGACGGGCTGAGCCATAACGAGGCCGAGGAAATCTCCAAGGAGTGGGCCTCGGCCGGCGCCGATGTTTTGTTCCACGCGGTGGTGGAGACGGCTGTCATCGTGGAGTGAACTCAGAAATCTACCTTCCAAACGCCGCTCGCAAAGAAGCGCGAAGAGAACAAGGGAACAGAAAATGACCAAAGTCATCAAGAACGGCACCATCGTCACCGCCGACCGCACCTGGAAGGCCGATGTGCTGTTCAGCCACGGCAAGATCGTCGCCATCGGTTCGGACCTGCATGGCGACCACGAGTTCGACGCCACCGGCTGCTACATCATGCCGGGCGGCATCGACCCGCATACCCATCTCGAAATGCCGTTCATGGGCACCTATTCGGCCGATGACTTCGAATCCGGCACGCGGGCAGCCCTTGCCGGCGGCACGACGATGGTGGTCGATTTCTGCCTGCCGGCGCCGAAGCAGTCGCTGCTCGAAGCCTTGCAGATGTGGGACAACAAGACCTCCAAGGCGTCCTGCGACTACTCCTTCCACATGGCGATCACCTGGTGGGGCAAGCAGGTGTTCGACGAGATGGCTGATGTCGTCGACAAGGGCATCACCTCGTTCAAGCATTTCATGGCCTACAAGGGCGCGCTGATGGTCGACGACGACGAGATGTATGCGTCGTTCCAGCGCTGTGCCGACCTTGGCGCGCTGCCGCTGGTGCATGCCGAAAATGGCGACGTGGTTGCGGCCCTGTCGCAGAAGCTGCTTGCCGCCGGCAACAATGGGCCCGAGGGCCACGCCTATTCGCGTCCACCGGAGGTGGAAGGCGAGGCGACCAACCGCGCCATCATGATCGCCGACATGGCCGGCGTGCCGCTCTATGTCGTGCATGTCTCCTGCGAGCAGAGCCATGAGGCGATCCGCCGCGCGCGGCAGAAGGGCATGCGGGTGTTCGGCGAGCCGCTGATCCAGCACCTGACGCTCGACGAGAGCGAGTATTTCGACAAGGACTGGGACCATGCGGCGCGCCGGGTGATGAGCCCGCCTTTCCGCAACAAATTGCACCAGGACTCGCTGTGGGCCGGACTGCAGGCAGGCTCGCTGCAGGTGGTGGCGACCGACCATTGCGCCTTCACCACCAAGCAGAAGCGCAACGGCGTCGGCGATTTCACCAAGATCCCGAACGGCACCGGCGGACTGGAAGATCGTATGCCGGTGCTGTGGACGACTGGCGTCAACACTGGCCGCCTGACGATGAACGAGTTCGTCGCGGTGACCTCGACCAACATCGCCAAGATCCTCAACATGTATCCGAAAAAGGGCGCCATCGTCGAAGGCGCGGATGCCGACATCGTCGTCTGGGATCCGAAGCGAAAGAAGAAGATTTCCTCAAAGAAGCAGCAGTCCGTCATCGACTACAACGTCTTCGAAGGGTTCGAGGTGACCGGCCTGCCGCGCTTCGTGTTCTCGCGTGGCGAACTGTCGATCCAGGAGGCGGAGGTCAAGGCCAAGCCCGGCCATGGCGAATTCGTCGCCCGCGAGCCGAATGCGGCGATCAACCGGGCGCTGTCGACGTGGAAGGAGATTTCCGCGCCGCGCAAGGTGGAACGCACCGGTATTCCGGCGACCGGGGTTTGAGCTTGGCGCGTTCGGCCGCGCTCATTTTGTTGGTCTTGGCGGCAAGTGTCGCTGGTCCGGCAGCAGCAGGCGGCGTGCTGGCCGGCTCCTGGGGCAATGATGTCGGCTGTGCCGGCGTCAAGGCCGGTTATCAGGACAGCGACGCCTATATCGTTCTGACCGCCGAAGGCATCGAGACCTATGGCAGCGGCTGCCGGTTCGCGCAGCAACTGACGCCGATGCTGGGCACGCAATCGCTCAGTTCGACCTGCTCCGCCGAAGGCGAGGCAGGAACGACGGTCGAAACCGTCGTGGTCACCAACAAGGGAGAGGATGGTTTCTTTGTCACCATCCCCGGCCTTGAGGAAATGGGGCCGCTGCAATCATGTTTGTGACGTTTTGGGGGTGAGCATGCGTGGTTTTGGTCTATCTGTCGCGATGGTTCTCGTGCTGGCTGCGGGCCAAGCCTCGGCGGCGGGCATCGATCTATCCAAGCCCTATGGCAACAAGTCCGGCTGCATCAACAAGAACGGCCAGAAAGTCTATGCGGAAGACATGCTGCTGCTGAACGCTACGGAATTCATCACCGCGACCAACGCCTGCACCTTTACCGACAAGAAGACGCAGGCTGACGGTTCGATGGTGGTGAAGTCAATGTGCGAGGCAGACGGCGGGGATGGTCAGTCGCCGATACAGTTCACCATCAAGCGCAGTCCCAAGAACGCCAAGAAGCTGGTAATCGCGGATGAGGATGGCACTGTGTACGGGGAAGTTTCCCGGTGCCGATGACGCGCAAGTTCCTATCGATGCAGTCGGATTCAGGCGACCAGCGCATCCAGTTCCGGCAACAGGACGACGCTTTCCTGTTCGTTGGGATCGGTGCGGGCAATGACGGCCGAAGACGGGGCGCCGCTCAGATTGGCCGGCAGATGCGGCACGCCGGCGGGAATGTAGAAGAGATCGCCGGCCTTGACGACGATATGATGCTCGAGCCGGTCGCCATACCAGGTATGGACTTCGCCGGAGAGCACATAGATCGCCGTTTCATGGCTCTCGTGCATATGTGCCTTGGCACGAGCGCCGGGCGGCATGGTGAGGACGTGCATGCAGATGCCGGAAGAGCCGACGGTCTCTGTGGCGATGCCGGCGAAATAGGTCAATCCCTGCTTGCCTTCATAAGTGCTTTCAGGGCGGATAAGATGACAAGTGGGTTTGGGCGACATCGGGAAACTCCGGGCGTCGATTGAGTGGGACAAGACCAATGGGACAGGGCGAGTGGAAAACAACATCGCAATAAAAGCAATCGGATTCCGGCCGGAGCCGCAGGGACGGGAACAGGCGGGCGGCAGCCGATGACAGGGACTTCGCCAGCCGTCGTCGCGGCAAGCAAACTCGGACTGACCTTCCAGACCAATGACGGGCCGGTGCAGGCGCTGTCCAATGTCGATCTCACCATCGGCAAGGGAGAATTCGTCTCCTTCATCGGGCCTTCCGGCTGCGGCAAGACCACGCTGCTGCGCGTTATCGCTGATCTGGAGAAGCCGACCTCGGGGACGATTTCGGTCAACGGCATGACAGCAGAACAGGCGCGCGAGAAACGCGCTTATGGCTACGTCTTCCAGGCCGCCGCGTTGTTTGCGTGGCGCACCATCGAGCGCAATGTCGGACTGCCCTTGGAGATCATGGGCCTGTCCAAGGCGGAACAAGCGGAGCGCATCAAGCGCACGCTCGATCTCGTCAACCTCTCGGGATTCGAGAAGAAATATCCCTGGCAGCTCTCGGGCGGCATGCAACAGCGCGCCTCGATCGCTCGCGCGCTGGCCTTCGATGCCGACCTTCTACTGATGGACGAGCCGTTCGGCGCGCTGGATGAGATCGTGCGCGACCACCTCAACGAGCAATTGCTGGAGCTGTGGGGACGGACCAACAAGACCATCTGCTTCGTCACCCACTCCATTCCCGAAGCCGTCTATCTGTCGACGCGCATCGTGGTCATGTCGCCGCGCCCAGGCCGCGTCAGCGATGTCATCGAATCGACGCTGCCGAAAGAGCGGCCGCTCGACATCCGCGAGACGCCGGAGTTTCTGGCGATCGCAGCGCGCGTCCGCGACGGGTTGCGGGCAGGGCACAGCTATGATGATTGAGCGCTTCGAAAAGCGAGAGGCCAACCTCGCCTTCGTCATCCTAGGGCGAAGCAAGCGCGAAGCGGCGAGCGCAGACCCTAGGATCCATGCTGTGACGTCCGCCGAAGGGCGCAAGCGGCGGAGAATAGCCGCCAAGCAGGGCGCGGGACAGGGAACCATGTTCCGCACCGCTGCGGAGCGGGTAGGTAACGGCATGGATCCTAAGATCTGCACCGCGTCGCTCTGCTCCTTGCTTCGCCCTAGGATGACGAAGAGAAAGGCACCCGACCTCCGCTTCGCTCCGGCCACCCTCTCCCCGTCGGGGAGAGGAGGGCGCGTACCTGGCGAGGCCGGCTAGATGGACACCTTCCGCGACAAGCTCATTCCCGTGACCTCGATCCTCGCTGGAGTGGTCATGCTCTGGTATATCTTCGCCGTCATCCTCAACACGCCGTTCCAGCGTGATCTCGATCGCCGCGCCGGTGAAACACCTGCCTTGAGCGAGTTCATCGGCAAGACGCTGTCGCAGCCGAAGCCGACGCTGCCGGCGCCGCATCAGGTGGCGGTGAACTTCTTCGAAAACACCTTTCTGCGGCCCATCACCTCGAACCGCAGCCTCGTCTACAATGCCTGGGTGACACTGTCGTCGACGCTGCTTGGCTTTGCCTTCGGCACGGCGCTCGGCATCATCATTGCTGTCGGTATCGTGCATGTGGCGACGCTCGATCGCAGTCTGATGCCGTGGATCATTGCCTCGCAGACGATTCCCATCCTGGCGGTGGCGCCGATGATCATCGTCGTGCTGGCGGCGGTCGGCATCACCGGCCTGGTCCCGAAGGCGATGATCTCGACCTATCTGTCGTTCTTCCCGGTGACCGTGGGCATGGTGAAAGGGCTGCGTTCGCCTGAGATCATGCATCTCGACCTGATGCACACCTACAATGCCAGCGCCGCGCAGACCTTCTGGAAATTGCGCGTGCCGGCCTCGGTGCCGTTCCTGTTCACCTCGATGAAGGTGGCGGTGGCGGCAAGCCTGGTCGGCGCCATCGTCGGCGAACTGCCGACCGGCGCTGTCGCCGGCATCGGCGCCAAGCTGTTGGCCGGCGCTTACTACAGCCAGTCCATCGACATCTGGTCGGCGCTGGTCGCCGGCTCGGTGGTGGCCGCGCTTCTGGTCATGGTGGTCGGCATTGCCGGGCGCATCGTCGATCGCGCCATGGGCGGGAGGCCGGCATGAACTGGCTGAAACCTTCCTGGCAAGCGGTGCTGGCCATTGTGCTGTGCCTGATCGCGGTCGCGCTTGGTGCGATGTCGAAGCCGGAGGCGGCTGCGCTTGCGGACCCAACGGTCAGCATCAACTATCCCTATCTCGGAACCAAAAGCTTGATGTTCGGCCTGGCCATGCTGGCGGCGCTGATCTCCATGATCAGGATTCCGCCCCTTGCGGAAGCGGTGGCGCTGTTCATAGGCGCCCATCTCGTGGCCTGGCTGCTGATCTCAGGCATTACAGGTTTTGAGGGCACCGCACTGGCGCCGTATTTCCTGCTGCTCGCGGCCGCATGGCTGCTTGGCTGGCGCTGCGTGGCGGTGCTGTCGTCATTGCGTCCTTTCGCCAGTTGGGCATGGACGGGCTTGCGCCTGATCATCCCGGCCATTTTCGGCGCCTGGATCCTGATCATCTGGGAAGCGGTGACGCGAGGCGCGGGCATCCCCTTCATCCTGTTGCCGCCGCCTAGCGCCATCGGCGTGCGCATCGCCGGTTCGCTGCCTGTGCTCGGCGCCGATGTCCGACAGACCATCTTCAAGGCGGTTGTCTTCGGCTATGTCGTGGGCAGTGGCGCCGGCTTCATCGCCGCGGTGCTCGCCGACCGTGTGCCGTTCCTGCGGCGCGGACTGCTGCCGATCGGCAATATGGTCTCGGCGCTGCCGATCATTGGCGTCGCACCGATCATGGTCATGTGGTTCGGCTTCGACTGGCAGTCCAAGGCAGCGGTGGTCATCATCATGACCTTCTTCCCAATGCTGGTGAACACGGTTGCCGGGCTTGCCGCCTCGGGCCACATGGAACGCGACCTGATGCGCACCTATGCGTCGGGCTACTGGCAGACGCTGCTGAAGCTCAGGCTGCCGGCAGCCGCGCCCTTCATCTTCAACGCGCTGAAGATCAACTCGACGCTGGCGCTGATCGGCGCCATCGTCGCCGAGTTCTTCGGCACGCCTGTCGTCGGCATGGGCTTCCGCATCTCGACCGAGGTTGGGCGGATGAACATCGACATGGTCTGGGCCGAAATCGCAGTTGCAGCACTTGCGGGTTCGGTCTTTTATGGCGTGGTCGCTCTTGTCGAAAGAGCCGTCACGTTTTGGCATCCCTCTGTCCGTGGTGGATAGGGGCGGTGGGTTTAGGGCACTAACTTCAGAGGGTAATAAAATGAAAAGACTGATTATTCCCGTTCTGGCCGGCGCGATGTCGCTTGCCGCTTTCCAGGCAATGGCCGCCGACAAGGTGACGTTGCAGCTGAAATGGGTCACGCAGGCCCAGTTTGCCGGCTACTATGTTGCCAAGGCCAAGGGCTTCTATGAGGCCGAAGGCCTCGACGTCGACATCAAGCCGGGCGGTCCGGATATTGCCCCCGAGCAGGTGATCGCCGGTGGCGGCGCCGACGTCATCGTCGACTGGATGGGCGGTGCGCTGGCCGCCCGCGAGAAGGGCGTGCCGCTGGTCAACATCGCCCAGCCGTTCAAGAAGGCCGGCATGGAGCTGGTCTGCCCCAAGGACGGCCCGATCAAGACCGAAGCCGACTTCAAGGGCCACACGCTCGGCGTCTGGTTCTTCGGCAACGAATATCCGTTCTACGCCTGGATGAACAAGCTTGGCCTCAAGACCGATGGCGGTCCGGACGGTGTCACCGTCCTGAAGCAGAGCTTCGACGTGCAGCCGCTGATCCAGAAGCAGGCGGATTGCATCTCGGTCATGACTTACAACGAGTACTGGCAGCTGATCGACGCCGGCTACAAGCCGGAACAGCTGACCGTATTCAACTACTCTGCGATGGGCAACGACCTGCTCGAAGACGGGCTTTATGCGTCCGAAGACAAGCTCAAGGATCCGGCCTTCGAGGACAAGATGGTGCGTTTCGTGCGCGCTTCGATGAAGGGCTGGAAATACGCCATCGACAACAATGACGAAGCAGCAGGCATCGTCATGGACGGCGGCGGCCAGGACGAAAACCACCAGAAGCGGATGATGAGCGAAGTCGCCAAGCTGATCGACAATGCCGACGGCAAGCTCGATCCGGCGACCTACGAGCGCACCGCTAAGGCGCTGCTCGACCAGAAGATCATCACCAAGGAGCCGACCGGCGCCTACACCACCGCCATCACCGACAAGGCGGTCAAGTAAGTCTATCCGGCAACATATCGATCTAGGAACGGCGCCTCTTGCTAGAGGCGCCGTTCCTTTATGGTGTTCATGACGAAGCTGGTCTCGATCGAGGCGACGCATTTCAGTCGCGCGATCTTTTCCTTGATGAAGCGCTCGTACTGCTCGAGGCTTCCGGTCACCACCTTCAGCACATAGTCGCGCGAACCGGTGACGAGGTGGCATTCCAGCACCTCTTCCCAGCCGCGGATTGCGTCCTCGAACATGACGATCTCGTCCTCGTTCTGGCGGCTGAGCCGGATTGTGGCGATGGCGACCATGCTCCAGCCGAAGGCTGAGGGATCGACCAGCGTGGTGTAGCCCCTGATGACGCCGGTTTCCTCCAGCCGCCGCACCCGCCGCAGGCAGGGCGAGGGCGACAGGCCAATCCGTTCGGCAAGCTCGTTGTTGGTGATGCGGGCGTCGGCCTGCAGCTCGCGCAGGATCTTGCGGTCGAAATCATCAGCTATCTTCTGCTGCACTTTCGGTCTCTCCAGGCAATTTGTTGCGGCATGCGCCCATGCGAGCCGCAGAAGAGCAAGGACTGGCGGATCGGGATCGCATAAATTGCCGCGACACCCCTCGAAAAAGGCAGGAAAAATCATGACCGCGCCACGCCCGTCGAAAACCCATATCGGCAACCACAAGCTCCATCCGGAAACGCTGATGCTGAGCTATGGCTTCGATCCGCAGCTTTCGGAGGGCGCGGTCAAGCCGCCGGTGTTCCTGACCTCGACCTTCGTCTTCAAGTCGGCGGAAGAGGGACGAGACTTCTTCGACTACACGTCCGGCCGCAAGGAGCCGCCGAGCGGCACGGCGTCGGGCCTGGTCTATTCGCGCTTCAACCATCCCAACAGCGAGATCGTCGAGGACCGGCTGGCGGTCTATGAGGGAACGGATGCCTGCATCCTGTTTTCGTCAGGCATGTCGGCGATCGCGACGACGCTGCTGGCCTATGCCCGTCCGGGCGATGTCATCCTGCATTCGCAGCCGCTCTATGGCGGCACCGAGACGCTTTTGACGCGCACGCTTTCCGGTTTCGGCATCGGCGCTGTCGGCTTCGCGGACGGCGTCGACGAGACGGCTGTGCGTGCCGCCGCCGAAGCTGCAGCCGCGAAGGGCCGAGTGTCGGTCATCCTGATCGAGACGCCGTCAAATCCGACCAACAGCCTGGTCGATATCGCGCTGATGCGGACGATCGCCGACGAGATCGGCGCGAGCCAAGGGTCGACGCCGATCGTCATCTGCGACAACACGCTGCTCGGCCCGGTGTTCCAGCGGCCGATCGAACACGGCGCCGATGTCTCCGTCTATTCGCTGACCAAATATGTCGGCGGCCATTCCGACCTCATCGCGGGCGCCGCCATGGGCAGCAAGGCGGTGACGAAGCCGATCAAGGCGCTGCGCGGCGCGATCGGCACGCAGCTCGACCCGCATTCCTGCTGGATGCTCGGCCGCTCGCTGGAGACGCTGTCCATCCGCATGGAGCGGGCCAACGACAATGCGCGCCTGGTCGCCGAATTCCTGCGCGACCACGCCAAGGTCGAGAAGGTGCATTATCTGCCGTTCGTGGGCGAGGATACGCCGGCGGGGCGTACCTACAAGGCGCAATGCAGCGGCGCCGGCTCGACCTTCTCTTTCGACATCAAGGGCGGGGAGAAGGCTGCTTTCGCGTTTCTCAACGGGCTGCAGATCTTCAAGCTGGCGGTAAGCCTCGGCGGAACGGAATCCTTGGCCAGTCACCCGGCGGCCATGACCCATTCGGGCATTCCCTTCAACGTGCGCCAGCGCATCGGCGTGCTGGAGACCACGGTCAGGCTGTCGATCGGCGTCGAGCACCCGGACGATCTGATCGCCGATCTGACGCAGGCGCTGGCTGCGGTCTGACGGATCACCTTCCTTCGAATCTGGGAAGGGCGAGCGATCGAATGCTTTGATCAGCCATCACAAAAGCGTGTGGTGGGATACATTTCGGTGCTCAGCCGTTGCATTTCCGCATGCGCGCGCCGGGAGGCGCGACGGATGCGACATCCCAATCGGAGGTGCTTCATGCGCAACCTATCCTTCTTCCCGGCGCTTTCGGCGCTGGCCATTTCGACCGCGTTCCTGTTCGCATCGCCGGCTCTGGCCGCCACGGAAAAGTTCAAGGCGACGCTCGACGGCGGCCAGCAAAACCCGCCAGTCACCACGAAGGGCAAGGGCACGGCCACTCTCACGTTCGACACGGCCAAGAAGAAGCTCAGCTGGAACGTCAAATATTCAGGCCTCAGCGGACCAGCAACGGGCGCGCACATTCACGGCCCGGCGGCGATGGGTGCAAACGCCGACCCGGTCATCCCATTCAAAAAGCTCAAGAGCCCGATCAGGGGATCTGAAACGCTGACGGATGCCCAGGCGGCTGACCTGGAGGCAGGCAAGTATTACGTCAACATCCATACATCAGCCAACCAGGACGGTGAGATCCGCGGCCAGATCGAAAAGGCGAAGTAGGTACAGGCTGTTCCGAAAGAGGGGCGGGCGACCGCCCCTTTTTTGTCACGCCTTGTCGCGGATCTGGCTCATCGTCCGCGTCGGCGTGATCGCCTCCGGGTCGAGCCTGATTTCGACGATCGCCGGCTTGCCGCTGGCGCGGGCACGCTCGAAGGCCGGGGCGAAATCGGTGGTCTTCTCGACCGTTTCGCCATGACCGCCATAGGCACGGGCAAGGGCCGCGAAGTCGGGATTCCTGAGATCCGTGGCCACCACGCGGCCGGGATATTCCCGCTCTTGATGCATGCGGATGGTGCCGTAGATGCCGTTGTTGACGACGACGACGACGATCGGCAGGTTATATTGCACGGCGGTGGCGAATTCCTGCCCGTTCATCAGGAAGCAGCCGTCGCCGGCAAAGGCAACCACGGTGCGGTCCGGAAACAGTTCCTTGGCGGCGACAGCCGCAGGGGTGCCATAGCCCATCGAGCCTGAGGTCGGTGCGCCTTGAGTGGCGAAGCGGCGGAAGCGGTGGAAGCGATGCACCCAGGTGGCGTAATTGCCGGCACCGTTGGTCAGGATGGCGTCGTCGGGCAGCATCTTTTCCAGGTAGTTCATGATCGGCCCCATCTGGACCGGGCCGGGGCCGCTTTCCGGCGGCGTCGACCAGTCGAGATAGGCGGCAGGCAGCGTTGGCGTCTCGGCTGCCCAGAAGGGTGCGGAAGCCGGCTTGCGGTTGGCGAAGGCTTCGACGAAGGCGGCAGGCGAGGCGTTGATCGCCAGTGTCGGCCGGTAGACGCGGCCGAGTTCGCCGGCGTCGGCATGGACATGGACCAGCGCCTGATCGGGGTAGGGGCTTTTCAGCAGCGTGTAGTCGGATGACGGCATTTCGCCCATGCGGCCGCCGATGAGCAGCACGAGATCGGCTTGCTTGATCGCTGTCGCCAGCTTTGGATTGATGCCGATGCCGACATCGCCGGCATAGTTCGGATGCAGATGGTCGAACAGCATCTGGCGGCGGAAGGAGCAGCCGACCGGCAGCGACCACGCCTCGGCGATCGTGCGCATCCGCGCCACCGCCTCGGCATCCCAACGCGTGCCGCCAAGAATGACGAACGGCCGCTTGGCCTTGGCCAGCAGCTTTTCCAGCGCATCGAGCTCGGCTTCGCCCGGCCGGGTTTCGACCGGTGTGTGCGGCAAGGCGACGGGCGCTTCGACGACACTGGTCAGCATGTCTTCCGGCAGCGAGATGACGACTGGGCCGGGACGGCCCGATGTTGCCACCGCGAAGGCGCGGGTGACGAATTCCGGGATGCGCGAGGCATCGTCGATCTCGACCACCCATTTGGCGATGTCACCGAAGAACCTCTTGTAGTCCACTTCCTGAAAAGCCTCGCGTTCCTTGGCGTGGCTGGCGACCTGGCCGATGAACAGGATGACGGGAACCGAATCCTGCATGGCGATGTGGATGCCGGCCGAGGCGTTGGTGGCGCCGGGGCCGCGGGTGACGAAGCAGATGCCGGGCTTGCCGGTCAGGCGGCCGTGGCAATCGGCCATCATGGCGGCACCGCCTTCCTGGCGGCAGACGATGGTGCGGATCGCTGAATCGTGCAGCGCGTCGAGCACCGCCAGATAGGATTCACCGGGCACGCAATAGATGCGGTCGGTGCCGTTGGCTTCGAGCGCGTCGACGATCAGTTGTCCGCCGGTCTTCATTGTCCAGACTTCTCCAATTCGGCAAGGATTTCTTGCGTGTGTTCGCCCAGGCGCGGCGAGGGGCGCTCATAGACGAGCGGCGTGCCTGACATCACCATCGGCGCACGCACCGAAGGCAGAAGATTGCCATGGCCGTCGTCGAGGTCGAGCCGCATGCCGCGCGCGATCGTCTGCGGGTCGGCGAACATCTGGCCGATCGTATTGATCGGGCTCGCCGGCACGCCTGCCGCTTCCAGCTTTGCCAGCAGCGGATCGCGGTCAAAAATCTTCAGCGCCTCGATCATGTGCTCGCGCAGCTTTACCCGGTTGGCGACCCGGGCCGGATTGGTCGCAAAGTCTGGATCGACAGGCAAATCGTCCAGTCCGACGGCAGCGCAGAATTTCGCGAACTGGCCGTCATTGCCGACCGCCAGGATGATGTGGCCATCTCGGACTGGCACCACTTCGTAAGGGGCGATGTTCATATGCGCATTGCCCATCTGCACCGGCGATTTGCCGGAGACGAGATAGTTGAGGTTCTGGTTGCCGAGTGCCGAGATCTGGGTGTCGAACAGCGCCATGTCGATGTGCTGGCCTTCGCCAGTTCGTTCGGCATGGCGCAGTGCGGCCTGGATGGCGATGACCGAATAGAGGCCGGTGAAGATGTCCGAGATGGCAACGCCGGCCTTTTGCGGCTCACGGCCTACCTCGCCGGTGATCGACATCATGCCGGCCATGGCCTGGATGATGAAGTCGTAGCCGGCGCGGGGTGCATACGGGCCATCCTGACCGAAGCCGGTGATCGAGCAATAGACGAGGCGGGGGTTGATCTTGCGCAGGCTGTCATAGTCGAGCCCGTACTTCTTCAGGCCGCCGAGCTTGAAGTTCTCGATCAGCACATCCGACGTCGCGACCAGCCGGCGCACGGTCTCGGCGCCTTCGGGTGTCGAGAAATCGATGGCGATGGAGCGCTTGCCGCGATTGCAGGAATGGTAATAGGCGGCCGACAGGTTCTCGCCGTCCTTGCCCATGACGAAGGGGGGACCCCATTTGCGGGTGTCGTCGCCGCCATCGGGGCTCTCGACCTTGATGACATCGGCGCCGAGATCGGCAAGCAATTGCCCGGCCCATGGCCCGGCAAGGATGCGCGCGAGCTCGACGACGCAGACGCCTTTCAGCGGGGGCTCAGCCATAGATCACCATGGTTGCTGCAATCACCTTGATTGCTGCGAAAGCAGAGCCTCTATCAAGCCCTGCAACGGCTGTCACGGCTCTTGCGATGGGCCAATCCGTCACGCTTTCAGGATACCATCGGCCCAGGCGGCGAAATCGTCCATGATGATGTCGCGATTCACCTCGTTCAGGCTTTCGTGGCGGGTGTCGGCGTAAACCTTTGAAACGAGATTCGAAAAGCCCATCGAACGCATGCGTTTCGCGAGTTGGGTAATCCCTTTGCCGTAGTCGGAAGCGGGATCCTTTTCGCCGCCAACGATGCTGACGGGGAGGTCGCGCCGGATGCCGGCAAAACCGGCATCCTTGCCACCGTTGAGCGCCATGCCGACGACGTCGCGCCACATCGACACCGAGGCATCCCAACCGCACAGCGGGTCGGCGATGTATTTTGCCACCTCAGCCTCGTCGCGCGACAGCCAGTCGAACAATGTGCGGTGATTGGGCACCGCCTTGCCCCAGGCCTGGAAGGTGAGTTTCGGCAGCAGCCGCGACGGCACGTCGGAGCCGAGCCGCATCCGCTCCCAGGCAAGAATGCCGAGCGCTACCTGGCCGAGCAGGCCAGCTGAGAAATTGCCGTTCCAGATCGCGGCGGCATGAACTCGCGGCGAATGGCGCAGCAGGTAGTTCAGCGCCATGGACGCACCCATCGAATGACCAAACAGGATGACCGGCCGGTTCGGGCATTCGCTGGCGATGACATCGTGAATGGCATCGACGTCGGCGATCGCCTTGGCCGGACCGTCCTTGCCGGCGAACCTGCCGAGCGGCGCGTCGGGGGCCTTGGTCGCACCGTGGCCGCGATGATCATGGACATAGACGTGGAAGCCGCGCGCAGAGAGAAAATCGGCGAAGCGGGCATAGCGCGCGGCGTGCTCGGCCAGGCCGTGATTGATCTGGACGACGGCACGTGCCCGGCCATCGGCCTGCTTGACGTAAAGATTGAGATCGGCACCGGTCGGCGAGGCAACCACGCGCTGCTGGCTGAATGACATGCCGCCTGGTCTCCGCCTTTGCTCTATTGTTGTTGGCTTTGTTTGCGCCGGTGCCGGTTTTGCGTCAATCCGCCGTGCCTGCTTTTCCGCGATGATGTTTCTTGCGTTTGGCCAGTAAAATATCGCAATTCTGACATGGAGACAGCTTCAGTCTGTCGTCCACTTCTTCAGCCGGGGATTTTCCATGCGCATTGGTGTCGTTTTCGGATTGGCCGTATTGGCGGCGTCGCTAGCTGGTGCGGCGCGTGCCGACGTCAAGATGAGCGGCAGCTTCGTTGCCGACGCCGCCTGTCCGGCGACGCAAGCCATCAAGAACGGCAAGAACCCCGGCAATGTCTCGACCGACGCCGGGCAGAGCTACCAGCTGCTGGCCGGTAACAAGGATGCGCCGACGCATTACCTCATCCTGGTGCCGGGCGCCGATCCGGAGCGCCGTTGGGTGAAGGTCAGCTGCGGCCATATCTCCGGCAGCAGCGCCGCGACTGTGCCGGCAGCACCTGGCGGGCAAGCCAAGCCGGCGGCGTCGGGAAAACCCGAATACGTCTTCGCGCTGAGCTGGCAGCCGGCCTTCTGCGAGACCAAGTCGAGCAAGACCGAATGCAAAGCGCAGAGTTCCGGTGATTTCGACGCGACGCATTTCACCTTGCACGGGCTGTGGCCGCAGCCGAACGGCAATTTCTATTGCCAGGCGACAGCGAGCGACAAGGCCAACGACAATCCGGCTCACTGGAAGGACCTGCCGCCGGTCAATTTGGACGCCAGCACCCGCACGGAACTCGATCAGGTGATGCCGGGGACAGCTTCGAAGCTCGAACGGCATGAATGGATCAAGCACGGCACCTGCTACGGCAAGAGCCAGCAGGACTACTTTTCCGATGCGCTCAACCTGATGCGCGCGGTGAACAGCTCGCCGGTGCGCGATCTCTTTGCCAAGAACATCGGCGGCAAGCTGACGGCGGACCAGATCCGTGGCGCTTTCGATACTGCCTTCGGGGCGGGAGCAGGGGACCGGGTGCGCGTTTCCTGCGTCATCGATCCGTCGAGCGGCAGGCGGCTGATCGGCGAACTGACGCTCGGTCTCGCCGGCCCGATCGAACCCAACAGCTCGCTCAAGGACCTGTTGCTGGCGTCTGTGCCGACCAACAAGGCCGGCTGCCCGACAGGCACCGTCGATGCGATCGGGTTCCAGTAAGGACGGGGCGGGTCGAGCCCGGCGAGACCATGCCGAACGGCAAGGCGACGTAAAAGACGCTGGCGAGATAGGTCTCAAGAGCGCAGGACCGACGGAAAACGTTCCGGTTCGGCGGACACTTCCGCGTGTGACCGGCCAGATATGGCAAAAGCGATTGCCGTTCGCCGCCGCATCGCCTACATAGCGGCCAACCTCCACCCAATTCGACAAATCCAGTCAGTTTTCTGGGCCAGTCAGTTTTTTCAGGGAAAGCGCGCGTGGCACGCCAGTTCATCTATCACATGGCCGGCCTCAACAAGGCCTATGGCACCAAGAAGGTGCTCGAGAATGTCCATCTCTCCTTCTATCCCGACGCCAAGATCGGCATTCTCGGCCCCAACGGGTCGGGCAAGTCGACGATCCTCAAGATCATGGCCGGGCTCGACAAGGAGTGGAACGGCGAAGCCTGGCTGGCTGAAGGCGCCACCGTCGGCTACCTGGCGCAGGAGCCGGCGCTCGATCCGGACAAGACCGTGTTCGAAAACATCATGGAAGGCGTAGCCGCCAAGACCGCCATCATCGAGCGCTACAACGAATTGATGATGAACTATTCCGACGAGACGGCCGACGAGTCGGCCAAGCTCCAGGACGAGATGGACCGGCTCAACCTGTGGGATCTCGAACAGCAGGTCGAGATGGCAATGGAAGCGCTGGGCTGCCCGCCCAAGGATTCGGAAGTCACCAAGCTTTCGGGTGGCGAGCGCCGCCGCGTAGCACTTTGCCAGCTCTTGCTGCGCCAGCCCGACCTTTTGCTGCTCGACGAACCGACCAACCATCTCGACGCCGAAACCACGGCGTGGCTGGAAAAGCATCTGCGGGCCTATCCGGGCGCCGTGATGATCATCACTCACGATCGCTACTTCCTCGACAATGTCACCGGCTGGATCCTCGAACTCGACCGTGGCCGTGGCATTCCCTATGAGGGCAACTACACCAAATATCTCGAAGCCAAAGCCAAGCGCCTCAAGCAGGAAGGCCGCGAGGACGACGCCCGCCAGCGCGCCATCGGCCGCGAGCGCGAGTGGATCCAGTCGAGTCCCAAGGCCCGCCAGACCAAATCCAAGGCGCGCATCCAGGCGTTCCAGGATCTTCTGGATGCAGCCGACAAGCGGCGTCCGAGCGATACGCAGATCGTCATTCCGCATGGCGAGCGGCTCGGCAATGTGGTGATCGAGGCGGAAGGCCTGTCGAAGGGCTTTGGCGACACGCTGCTAATCGACGGCCTGGAATTCAAGCTGCCGCCCGGCGGCATCGTCGGCGTCATCGGCCCGAACGGCGCCGGCAAGACGACGCTGTTTCGCATGATCACCGGTCAGGAAAAGCCGGATGCGGGCTCCGTGCGCGTCGGCGAAACGGTGAAGCTCGGCTATGTCGACCAGAGCCGTGATGCGCTCGATCCATCGAAGACGGTGTGGGAAGAGATTTCCGGTGGCGCCGAAGTGGTCAAGCTCGGCAAGTTCGAGGCCAACACACGTGCTTATTGCGCCTCGTTCAATTTCCGCGGCGGCGACCAGCAGCAGAAGGTCGGCAATCTCTCCGGCGGCCAGCGCAACCGCGTGCATCTGGCCAAGATGCTGAAGACTGGCGGCAACGTGCTGCTGCTCGACGAACCGACCAACGATCTCGATACGGAAACGTTGGCGGCGCTTGAAGACGCGCTGGAAAATTTCGGCGGCTGCGCCGTCATCATCTCGCACGATCGCATGTTCCTCGATCGCTTGGCGACGCACATCCTGGCCTTCGAGGGCGACAGCCATGTCGAATGGTTCGAGGGCAATTTCGAGGATTACGAGCAGGACAAGATCCGCCGCCTCGGCCCCGATGCCGTCAATCCGCACCGGATGACCTACAAGAGGCTGACGCGGTAGAGGGGTTTTCCGGGCGGCGAATTCTCAAGAAGACATGAGGAGTTCACATGGCTGATTGGTCCGCCGCCCAATATTTGAAATTCGAGGACGAGCGCACGCGACCCGCTCGGGATCTGGTGGCGCAGGTGCCGGTGGACTTCCCGCGCCGGGTCGTCGACATCGGCTGCGGGCCGGGCAACTCGACCGAACTGCTGGTCGGGCGCTGGCCGAATGCTGAGGTGAGCGGCTTCGACACCTCAGCCGATATGATCGAGAAGGCGAGGGCACGCCTGCCCGACGTCGCCTTTGACCTGGCCGATGCATCGAAGTGGCAGCCGGGTGAGCCGGTCGACGTGATCTTCGCCAATGCGGTGTTCCAGTGGCTGCCCGAGCATCCCACAGTGTTCCAGCGGCTGATGGGTTTCCTGGCCCCAGGCGGCGCGCTCGCCGTTCAGATGCCCGACAATATGGGCGAAGACTCCCACCGCCTGATGCGGGAGACCGCCGCCGAAATGCCGTTTGCCGAAAAGATGAAGGGCGCGGCGCGCGCGCCGTTGCCGCCGGTGTCGTCCTATTATGACCTCCTGTCGCCGCTCAGCGATCGGCTGGACATCTGGCACACCATCTACAACCACCCGCTTGCCGATGCTCAGGCGATCGTCGAATGGGTGAAATCGACAGGACTGAAACCGTTCCTCGATCCGCTGGACGCCGACGAGCGGACGATGTTCCTCGACAGCTACACGGCCAAGATCGCCAAGGCCTATCCGAAGACGGCGAGCGGCAAGGTGCTTTTGCGCTTTCCGCGCATTTTCATCGTCGCCAAACGGGCCTGATTATCCACGTTGCACGACGCTCACTGCCGCCGCTTGACCGGGTTTCGTCGCCATGCGCATTTCATCACCTTGGGATCACAATGCCGTGTGGCAGGGATGGGCCCGTGTGGCAGGGGTGGCTCGGTGGCAGGGGGTGAATGATGACACTGAACAAGATGCTTTTCGGCGGCGGCGTGTGCGCGGCGGCACTTCTGGCGTTCTCGATCTCGGCGGAGGCCAAGCGAGCGCGCTGTTTCACCAGCGACGACGGCTATTTTCCGTGCAGCTATCGCGCGATCGATGATACCGGCAGTTTCCGCATCTCGGCGCCGGGCTATCCGACCTATGTCCTGGAGATCGACGGGCCAGGCTTTGCCTATGGCTATGTCAATCTCGGCCGCCGCAATGTGCCGCTGCCGGGGCAGTTCGTGCGCAGCCGCGACGACGGCGCCTGCTGGAACAACCCGCAGACCAACACCAAGCTCTGCGCTTGGTGAAACCAGGTTTAAGTCGGCCTAAACCTTTGGTTTAAGTCGGCCTAAACCTTTGGTTTAAGTCGGCGTAAACCGCCTCGGTGAGAAAACTGTTGCGCCGGAGCATTCCGGCGCCCACATGAAGCCCGCAACGCCTGCGGATGGGACGGACTGGATATATGCATCGCGTCATCATCAGCGGCATCGGCGTAGAAATCCCTGAAGCCAAGATCACCAATGAAGAGCTGGTTGCCAGCTTCAATGCCTGGGTCGACACGGAGAATGCGCGCCGCCTGGGCACCGACGAGCCGCCGCTGTCGAAATCGGACAGCGACTTCATCGTCCACGCCTCAGGCGTGCGCACCCGTCATGTGATCGAGCGCGAAGGCATTCTCGATCCGACCCGCATGGCGCCGCGCATTCCGGCACGGCCCGATGATACGCTGTCGCTCGAAGCCGAGTTCGGCATCGCCTCGGCCAAAAAAGCTCTCGACCATGCCGGGTTGAAGCCATCCGATATCGACTTGGTGATCTGTTCGGCCTCGCATCACCAGCGGCCCTATCCGGCCATCGCCATCGAAATGCAGGAGGCGCTGGGAACCAAGGGCGCCGGCTTCGATATGGGGCTTGGCTGCTCCTCGGCCGCCGCCGCCCTGCACATTGCCGTCAACCTGGTTCGGTCGGGCGCGCACAAGCGCATTCTGGTGACGACGCCGGAGATCATTACCGGTCATCTCAATTTCCGCGACCGGCAGACGCATTTCATCTTCGGCGACGCTTCGGTGTCGATGGTGGTCGAGGGGCTGGCGCAGGGCGACAAGCGGCCGGGACGTTTCGAGGTGCTCGACACGCGTATCTGGACGCAGATGTCGAACAACATCCGCACCAATCTGGGCTACCACACCCGCACCGCCCAGGATGATCCCTACATGATCAATCTGGAAGGCAATCTGATCAAGCAGGTCGGCAACAAGGTGTTCAAGGAAGTCACCGTCGCCGGGCAGAAATTCATTGTCGAATTCCTCGCCGAGCACGGGCTGACGCCGCAGGCGATCCGGCGCTTCTGGCTGCATCAGGCCAATGCGCGCATGAATGCGATGATCCTGAAACTGTCATTCGGGCACGAGGTCGATCATGACCGCGCGCCGATGGTGCTGGAACGGCTGGGCAACACGGCGGGCGCCGGCGCCATCGTTGCACTTTCGGAGAACCACGCCGACATGAAACCCGGCGATTTCGGCCTGATCTGCGCCTTTGGCGCGGGCTATTCGATAGGCGGCGCGCTTCTCAGGATGCTGTAGAGAGCTATTCGTGTCAGACCGGTGCGAACGGCACCAGCATCGGTACCCGCCTGATGTAGTCGTCATAGGCGCTGCCCAGTTCCTCGCGCAGGAAGCGTTCTTCGAGTTTTGCCTTCATGACCATGCCGATGGTCAGCAGCATGGCGCCGGCAACACCCCAGACAGTGCCTTTCGCCGCCATGGTGGCAAGGATTGCCAAAAGCAGTCCTGTGTAGATCGGATGGCGGACAAGGCCGTACGGGCCGGTGTCGACGACACGGTGCCCGGCCTTGGCGGTGACAGTGCCCGACCACAAGCGGCCGAGATGCAGGCGCGCCCACCAGCAGAAGGCGAAGCCGATGGCGATCAGTGCGACGCAAATCCAGGCCTCGGCAACGTTGGGGAACCACAGGCGAAGCCCGCCGACATAGTTGTGCGCCGGAATGAAGAGCAGGATCGTACCGATCATCAGGACCGCGCGGTAGGGCGCCTCGGCCCGGAAGCCGGCGCGCTTCTCGGCTTTGTCGGCCCAGAAGGCGGCAGCGGCCCATGATACCACTCAGATCAGCCAAAGAAGTGTGATTGCCGTCCCGGGACGCATGAAACCCTCCGCGGACTTGGTTCGGAGGCATCATGTGGCCGGCACAGCGCGGCAGCAATGCGGCGCTGTGTGGGAGTGGTTCGATTCAGGTAAGAAGATCGTGACCTGCAGGGGATCTCATTCGTTGCGACAACTGAACATCCACTGCACGCCGAAGAGGTCGACCAGCATGCCGAAGCTGGTTCCCCAATATTGCCGCGCCAGAGGCACGGTGATCCGGCCACCGGTGGCCATACGGACGAAAAGCTCCCGCATCGCAAGCAGGTCGACGAATTCCAGACAAAGGGCGGAGCCCTTCATCGGCTCCGCATCGTCATTGTCCGAAGCGTGGAACAAGACGCCCGGACCTTCGAAGCGTGCATGCAGGATCTTTCCGCGCATGGCTTCGGTTCGCACCGGCATGTCGTTGTCGCCCCAGCGCAGCAGGATCGTCCCCCGGCCAAGGCCGCACTGTTCGTAGAAGGCCAATGCCGGCTCGCAATTGGTGGTGAAGAACAGCGAAGGGGACAGCCGCATCGATTTGCGCCTGTTCATCACAACGGTCAGATTAGTGCGCGACGGCAGTGGCGGCAGCGATAAGCGCCTCGCCGGAATATTGCCTGCTACCGATACCCCAGCCGCCGTCGGGTGCGTTGACGATGTTGATCCAGGTGTTTTCGGGCCGGTGCTCCGGCACGCAGAGATCAGCGACAATCGCGGCGGCAGCGATGATAAAGTCCTTGCGGGCTTCGACCGAGCCGAGGCCGATGTTCGGCAGTTTCAACTCGACCATGACGACAGGTCGATTGGCGCCGCCGGCATAGATGCGATGAAGCGGCAGGATATGGACCGTGCCGCCGACGATCGCGGTGAAGAACGAATTGCCGGTGGCACCCGAGGCTTCGATGAGGGCGGCGCTGAGACGCGGCAGGATCTCGCGCTCTCCCGCGGGGGTCAGTACGCCTTCCGGCGCGGTCACGGTGATTGGCATTTGGCTCTCCTCTTTGCTGGTTTTCCATGGGCCTTCCGGCTGACATGTCTTCCCGCTTGCCATGTTTCGTATCGATTGGTACGTTACATGAGGAAGATGAGTCAACAGGTTTCGTATCGATCACTATGGATAATGTGGAGAAGTCCCGTGGCGGACGGCCGCGCGCTTTCGATCCCGACCGGGCGCTGGATGCGGCGATGCATCTGTTCTGGGAGCATGGCTATGAGGCGACGTCGCTGGCCATGCTGCGCGAAGCTATGGGGCTGACGCCGCCGCAGATCTACAACGCGTTCACCGACAAGGAGACCTTGTTCCGCAAAGCGCTGACGCGCTACCACGAAACCGAGATTGGGTTTGCGCTGGAAGCGCTGAGTGCGCCGATATCGACGCGGGAGGCGATACGGCGGTTGCTGCTCGGCGCGGCGCAGGCGTATTCCAGACCCGGCAAGCCCGGTGGCTGCCTGTTCGTCAGAGGCGCGCTGGCAGCCTCGCCGCAGGCGCAGTCCATTGCTGATGAGCTCAAGACCTATCGCAAGGCGAGTGAAGCGGCGATCGCAGAACGCCTGGCCAGGGGCAAGGCAGTGGGCGACCTCCCGGCGGGCTTGTCGGTCGAAGGGTTCGCCAAATACCTGGCTGGCGTCATGAACGGCATGTCGATCCAGGCGCGGGACGGGGCTTCGGTCGAAGAGTTGTGCGTTTTGGCCCAAACCGCTCTTGCGGCCTTGCCGGCCGAAGGGCAAAACCAGGCGGCATCATCCAAGGAATGAAGCCATGCTGGATCTATTCCCCGCAGCTGAAAAGCCGATTGAAATCGTCCCCGCGCGTAAGCTGGTCGCAAAGGCGGCAGCGCTTTACGTGGCGCCATCGGATCATTTCCAGACCCACCTAGTGGACGAACTGCGGCTGGGTTTCGACGGTATATCAGGCGATTTCCATGCCGGGCCGACACGGCGTTCGGGCGGGCGCGAACCCTGGTATCCGCGCGGCACCGAAATGCGCAACGAACGGCAGATATCGATCGTGGCGGCGGATGAACTCGCCATCGTCGCCCAACGGATGGATCTCACCGAAATCAAGCCGGAGTGGATCGGCGCCAATCTGGTGATCGAAGGCGTGCCGAACCTCTCCATGCTGCCGTCCGGCACGCTGCTGTTCTTCAAGGGCGGCGTGACCATCAAGGTCGACGCGCAGAACGGCCCTTGCCGCATCGCCGGCCGATCCATCGCCGAAAATGCCGGAATGGCCGACGTCGAAGCCGGCGCGTTGTTGTTCCCGAAGATGGCGAAGCGGCTGCGTGGCGTCGTCGCCTGGGTTGAGAAGCCGGGAACGGTCAAGGCCGGCGAAGAGATTTCGGTGCGTGTGCCGGAACAGTGGATTTATTCGGCATAGCTATGCGGCAACCCAAAGGGCAGGGCTACGCCGCCGGGCGGCGTAGCCAAAGCCCACTAGGCGTTAGCTTTGCGGTTCTTTTTGGCGCCTTGCGCCATGATGGAAACGTCATCCCACTTTTCCCAGGTAGCGATGCGGTTGGCGTATTCCTGTTTGATCATCGGCAGGCCGCCGTCGCCGAAGAACACCCTGAGCGGCGGCTCGGCGGCGTCGACAATGGCCAGCATGGCCGGCCCGGTGGCCTCGGGATCGCCGGCGACCGAATTGGCGCGGCGTTCTGCCATCTTGGCGCGGGCGGGCGCATAGGCCTCGATCGGTTGGGAGACCTTTGCCGACGGGCCGGCCCAGTCGGTGGAGAAACCGCCGGGTTCGACCAGCGTCACAAGGATGCCGAATTCCGCGACCTCGATGCTCAGCGACTGGCTGAAGGCTTCCAGCGCCCATTTCGAAGCGTGGTAGAGGCCGAGCGAGGCAAAGGCATTGACGCCGCCGATCGACGAGATCTGGATGATGTGGCCGGACCGCTGCGCCCGCATGATCGGCAGCGCGGCCTGGGTGACCCAGAGGGCGCCGAAGACATTGGCTTCGATCTGGTCGCGGGCTTCCTGTTCGCTGACCTCCTCAATGGCCCCAAAATGGCCGTAGCCGGCATTGTTGATGACGATGTCGAGCCGGCCAAAGCGCTTGTGCGCCTCGGCGACAGCGGCATCGACGGCTTTCTTGTCGGTGACGTCGAGCTTTATCGCGGCAATCCTGTCGCCGTACGTCCCGACGAGATCGGCGAGCGTGCCGGCATCGCGGGCGGTCGCCGCGACGCGGTCGCCACGGGCGAGCGCCGCCTCGGCCCAGACGCGGCCAAAACCTTTCGACGATCCGGTGATGAACCAAACCTTATTTGTCATGATGTGGAGTCCTTGCCCCTGCGGGCGTGATTTCGGGTGAAAACGGAGGCTTCTCCGTTTTATGGCATATACGATCTATCCCGCACTTTTCCAGAGGTGAGGGGAAATCTTTTTGAAGAAGCCGCCCGGTTGATCAGGGATAATGCACCTGAGACGACCATGCCGGGTCGTCGTGCTTCTCCCAATAGAGTGCCATCAGCCGGCTGGTGATCGCGCCGACCTTGCCGTCGGCGATCCCCGCGCCATCGACCTCCGTTACCGGCATGATGCCACCTGCGGTCGAGGTGATGAAAACCTCGTCTGCCTCGCGCAATGCGGCTACGCTGAGATCGATCGCTGTGGCGGCGAGGCCTTCCTCGGCGCAGAGATCGAAGACGGTGCGCCTTGTAATACCGGGCAGCACGCCGATGGAAGGCGTCGATAGGCGCCCATCCTTGACGCAGAAGACGTTGAAGCCCGGGCCTTCGGCGACGTTGCCGTTGAAGTCGAGGATCAGCGCGGTCTCGGCGCCGCGGTCATAGGCGTCGTAGAGACCGCGCACCAGATCGAGCCAATGGTAGTTCTTGATCGCCGGGTCGATCGAGGCCGGCGGAATGCGCACCTTGTCGCTGATGGCGACACGCAGGCCGCGCTGCAGCTGCTCCGCATTGGCGACCGAGCCGAACGGCACCGCGAACGCCATGAAGCGGTTGACCGCCTGGCGCGGATCACGGCTGAAGGTCGGCGAGGCGCCGCGCGTGCACAGCATTTCGACATAGGCGGCGCGATGGCCGGACAGCGCCACGCAATTGTGCAGGATTTCGGTCACCCCGTCGCGGTCGAAGGGGATGGTCATGCGCAGCTTTTCCAGCCCGCCGAAGAAGCGGTCCAGATGCAAATCGAGGCGGAAGAAGCGACCGTTCCAGACATGCACGGTGTCGTAGGTGGCGTCGGAATGCAGAAAGCCCCAGTCCAGCACCGAGACCTTGGCTTGCGACATCGGCAGATATTGGCCGTCGAGGAAAGCGACGCCCTCGGGGTAGGAGTGCGGGTCGACATGGCGATCGCCAACCACGGGCAGTTGCTTCTCGTCCTGTGTTGCCGTCGTCTGGCTCATCGGGGCCTCCTGTCGCGCAAGGCGAGATCGGCAGGCTAGCGGTGCTGGGCAGAAGGCATAGAGCCACCCGCTCGGCGCCGTTCGGCCTCCACGATGGTCTGAACGATACATTGGAT
The DNA here is from genome assembly GCF_040321735.1 of Mesorhizobium sp. M0293. NCBI lineage: Bacteria > Pseudomonadati > Pseudomonadota > Alphaproteobacteria > Hyphomicrobiales > Phyllobacteriaceae > Mesorhizobium > Mesorhizobium sp. M0293. Next base: position 40,241 of record NZ_JAMYSA010000002.1, on the reverse strand, counting down.
TGCAATTGCCCTACCATTCTGGTTCTGAACGGGAGGGGAAGATGGGCAAGCTTGGGGCCGTGATAGCAGCGATGATGATGTTCGCCGCCGCGGGCGAAGCCAGCGCGCGATGTGTGAAAGAAGGCGAGGAACTCTGCCAGAGCGGCCAGAGCTATCGCTGCGAGAAAACCGGCAGCGAATTGACGCCGATCTTCCAGAACGTGCCTTGCGCGGTGCCGTCGCTGAGCGGCACCTGGGTCGGCAGCGGCCACCAGAGCCCTGCCGGCGATGCCGGTGCCGACTGGTCGATCGCCATGACGATCGACGATGGCGGTGCGTCGATCGACTATCCGTCGCTCGGCTGCGGCGGCTCCCTGTCCCAGACGTCCAGGGACGACATATCGGCGGAATACCACGAGAGCATCACCTACGGTCAGGACAAGTGCATCGACGGCGGCAACATCACCATCAGGTTTTTCAAGGGAAATCTGTCCTGGATCTGGGTCGGCCAGGCCGACGGCCAGCCCTATAATGCTGTCGCCGTGCTCGCGCGGAAATAAGAGACTGTTTGGAAATTCTACTCTGTCGGCCATCTGATGGCGTTTTCTGCGCTTCCGTACCGCCTCATTCATCCTCGTCATCGGCGTCGAGCAGGCGTGTCGCGCGCCAGCGGGTGAGCACGATATTGGTGTGCTCGATGACGAAGAAACGCGCCGAGTCGCGATCGTAACCTTCGGCCAGCAGTTTTTCGTAATCGGTGTGCATGTGGCGGATATGGGCAATGGTCGCCAGCCATACGGCGATGCCCGGCGGTAAGGTCTTCATGTGGACCGCGCCGGCATCAGTGCGGATCTTCTCCATGTCGGCATAGGGCGCCAGCGGCAGAAGTGCGGTCAGTGCCTTGGCGATGGCGCGGCGGCGGCCGGTGGGCGCTGTCATGGCCGGCTCCGATTGGGCTCGTCGCGCCCTTCGATGGTCGCTTCTGGTATGGCGTCGGTCGAGGCGAAATAGGGTTTCAGGTCGATGACCGGCGTACCGTCGAGCACGTCGATGGCGTCGAGATCGATGCGGCCGGTGTTTTGGTCGAGCCCCACCAGCCTGGCCACATGCAGCCCGATTGGGTTAGGGCGGGCCGGGGAGCGCAGCGAAAATACGCCTTTCGCTTCAGCCGCATGGCGCGGTTTCTGCACAATCAGGTCCCGCGGCGCGTGATGCAGCCAGGACAGGATGATGACGTGGCTGGCGCGCTCCAGGCCCTGCAGGCCATCGCGATAGGGCGCGTCGATGGTCAGCACCGCAGGCTGTCCGGTTTCGCGCGCGGCACGCATGTTCTTCGGGCAGGTCTCCCGCGTTATCCAAGGCGAGGCGATGCGGCCGATGAAGACGATGCCGCCATCCGGCGGCATCGATGCTGGATCGTTCTCCAGCCTCTGCTCGCCTTCGCGCTCCTCGAACATCTTACGCGTTCCGGTCATCTCGCTCTCATCTCGCATCTTTTTGTTCGTGCATGTCGTTGTCCCAAAATCGCAACGCACTTTTGGGGAACAGGCACCGAGCGGCCACGCAAGCGCCATTTTCTTGTCCGGAAGCGACATAGCGCTTGCAAGGTTTCGAAAATCGACATAAACATATGTTTATATCTTTTCAAAGAGAATACGCTGATGCATGTCTCGCTCGACACCATGGTGGATACATTGAAGGCGGCGGCCGAATCCAGCCGGCTTCGCATACTGGCACTGTTGTCGCGCGGCGACCTCACCGTTTCCGATCTTACCGAAATTCTCGGCCAGTCGCAGCCGCGCGTTTCACGGCACCTGAAGCTCTTGCTGGAGGCCGGGCTGATCGGCCGCTACCAGGAAGGGTCTTGGGCCTTCTTCCGCCTGTCGGACGCGGATTCCGCGCGGGACTTCGTCATGGGGCTGGTTTCCGGCATTCGCGGTGCCGATCCGCAGGTCGAGCGCGATCTCGAGCGGCTGGCCTCGGTCAAGCGCAAGCGGCAGGATCGCGCGGTCGAGTATTTTTCCGTGAATGCGGCGAGCTGGGACCATATACGTTCGTTGCATGTGCCGGACCGCGCCGTTGAAGCCGCAATGTTGAAGCTAGTCGGCAAACGGCCGTTCCAGTCGATGCTGGATCTCGGCACCGGCACCGGTCGGCTGCTTGAAATCTTCTCGCCGCTCTACCGGCGCGGTGTCGGCATCGACATGTCGCGCGAAATGCTGACCGTGGCGCGCGCCAATCTCGACAAGGCCGGCGTTTCGAACGCGCAGGTGCGGCAGGGCGACATCTTCGCGCCGCCGGTCGAGCGCGATGCCTTCGATCTCGTCACCATCCATCAGGTGCTGCACTATCTCGACGATCCCGCCCGCGCCATCCACGAGGCGGCGCGGCTTTTGCGTCCGGCCGGGCGCCTGGTCATCGTCGACTTCGCGCCGCACACGCTGGAATTCCTGCGCGACGAGCATGCGCATATGCGGCTCGGCTTTTCCGACCGGCAAATCGTCGACTGGTTTGCGGAAGCCGGGCTCGATCTCGAAGAAGCCCAAGAGTTCGAGCCGCGCGGCGGCAACGAGGCCAGGCTCACTGTAAAGCTCTGGCTTGGCCGCGACCGGCGCCTGCTGATCGCCGATCCTCCCAACGATGCCCGGCAAGCCAAAATGAACTCGATAGGGGAAATCGCCTGATGAACCAGTTCCGTTTTTCCCGCCGCCCCGACATTGGCGAGAAGGTCAGGGTTTCCTTTGAATTCTTCCCGCCGAAGACCGACGAGATGGAGGCCAAGCTGTGGGACACGGTCACAAGGCTGGAGCCGCTGAAGCCGAAATTCGTCTCGGTAACCTACGGCGCCGGCGGCTCGACACGCGAGCGCACCGCGCGCACTGTAAAGCGCATCCTGACGGAAACCGATATTCCTGCCGCGGCGCATCTGACCTGCGTCGGTGCAACGCGCGACGAGGTCAACGCGGTCATCCAGGATTACAAGTCGATCGGCATCAACCGATTCGTGGCGCTGCGCGGCGACCCGGCCTCCGGCGTCGGCGAACCCTATCGCCCGCATCCCGGTGGCTACGAGAATGGCGCGGAGCTGGTCGCCGGGCTTAAGACGATCGCGGATTTCGACATCTCCGTCGCGGCTTATCCGGAAAAGCATCCGCAAAGCCCCGATTTCGCTACCGACATCGAGATGCTGAAACGCAAGGTCGACAATGGCGCGACGCGCGCCATCACCCAGTTCTTTTTCGACAATGATCTCTACGAGCGCTATGTCGAGCGCGTCCGCCGCGCCGGCATCTACATACCCATCGTGCCGGGCATCCAGCCGGTTCACAGTTTCAAGCAGGTCGCGAACTTTTCCGCGAGGGCGGGCGCGCATGTGCCCGGCTGGCTGGCGGAACGGTTCGAGGGCCTTGACCGGGACCCGCAGACGCATGCGCTGGTGGCGTCGGCGGTGGCGGCCGAACAGGTCATGGACCTGGTCGAGCGTGGGGTCGGCGACTTCCACTTCTACACCATGAACCGCGCCGACCTCGTCTTCGCCGTCTGCCACATGATCGGCATCCGCTCGCATGAGGCGGAGGTCGCCGGATCAGCCGCTGCATGAGGTCGACCCGACAACAAAAGGCCGGGAAAAACCCGGCCTTTTGAATTGGTTGGACCTATTTGGGTGCTGGTCTTCCCCGCTTTGGCGGTTCAGGGAAGGAAGCCCATAATGAGGGCTCCGATAAAGGCGAACGCAGCACAGATCATCAATGCGTTGATAGGCCTCGTAAGTCCCATGACATAGCCTCCTCTTAAAGAGCTATGCCTAGGAGTCTAGGTTCATTTATGCCACAGGCAAGCAGAAAATGTGCTGCATTGCGACGTGATTGTGGAATTCGCGACCCGCTTTTTGCCGTTAGACGTTGAAACTCCTAGGCAAAAGCCGGCTTCAGGCCTGTGAATAAATTATGGCGGTGATGTGTCTCTGTCGTGTCATGGCAGCGCTACCGCGAAAGTCGAATTCGACTTTCGCGGTACGGCGCGTCCAGTTGGACACACGGCTAACGTCTTGCGAACAGTCGCCCGTCGATGGTGACGAGGCCGAGCGCGATCAGCACCACACCGCCGATTTCGAACAGTTCGAGCCGCTCGCCAAGGAACAGGAAACCGAGCAGCATGGCGCTGGCCGGCACGATGAGCGTGACCAGCGAAGCGTTGGTGGCGCCGGCCGAGGCAACGAGATTGAAATAGAGGATGTAGGCGAAGGCGGTGGACAAAAGCGCCAGCGCCAGCACCGCAGCCCAGACCGGCGGCGAGGCCAGGAACAGGCCTGATGGGCCATAGGTGAAGAGCACGATCGGGATCATGATGATGGTCGAGGCGGTCAATTGTCCGGTGGCGATGACCGGCGACGGCACGCCCTTGAAGCGGCGGGCGACCATCAGGGCGATGCCATAGGACAGTGAAGCGCCGATCAGCGCGAATTTGGCCCAGACCGGGCCGCCGAGCCCGGCAAGCAGGCTGGGGCCGATCATGACGGCCGTGCCGGCGATGCCGAGCGCAATGCCGGCGAGCTTGTTCCAGGAGAGCTTCTCGTCCGATGTCAGCGCGTTGGCGAGGATCAGCGTCCAGAACGGCGTCGTCGCGTTGAGCACCGAGGCGACACCGGCGCCAAGCTCCGTCTGGCCGGCAAAGATCAGCGAGAAGGGCACGACGTTGTTCGTGAATGCCAGCAGGAAGAACAGGCCGGCATGTGGTAGCGCGAGGCGGAAGGAAGGGCCACGCAGGCCGAGATAGATATGCAGTGCGACTGCCGCGATGGCGACGCGAAACAGCACCAGCACCAGCGGATGAAGTTCCGCCACCGCGATGCGGGCAAAGAAGAACGAGCCGCCCCAGATCGCACCGAGCAGCAGGAGTTGCCCCCAGTCCTTGAGCACCATCGGCCCGCGTAATGTTGATGTCGTTGCTATCGCCATGTGAAACGTCCCCCAGACGGCCTGAATGCCAACCGGTCAGGCACAACGCATATCGGGTTCCGCCACAAGGGCCACCCGAAACCTGATGATGGCAAACCTTCACGCCAAGACCTAACGCCGTAGCGTCAGCGCCGCGAGACACAGAATTGTTTTCATTAGCCGCTAGCTTGGATTAATTGTGCGCAGGCTAGGTCAAGGATTCGTCGATGCAGCGATTCGAAAATGCCCGCGAGGCGGCACTGGCGCTTCGTCCGGACGATCCGGTCTATTGTTTTCGCCCGCAGGTGCTGATGGCCGACGCCAGGCAGTTCATGGGCATGTTCCCCGGCAAGACCGCCTATGCGGTCAAGACCAATGGCGAGCAGATCGTGCTGCAGACCCTGGTCGAAGCTGGCGTTGCTGCTTTCGACGTTGCTTCGCCGGGCGAGTTCGCCGCCGTGCGCGCGGTCTCTCCCGATGCCGAGATGCTCTACATGCATCCGGTCAAGGCGCAGTCGGACATCAAGCTGGCGCTGGAGAAATACGCCATCCGTGTCATTTCACTCGACCATGAGGACGAGATCACAAAGCTGACACGGGTGGTGCGGGCACTCGACATCGATCCGGGCTCGATCAGCGTGTTCGTGCGGGTGCAGACCAAGGGGCATGCCGCCTACGAGCTGTCGAAGAAGTTCGGTGCAGGTCCGGCCTATGCGGTGGAACTGGCCGAGCGTCTGAACCGCACCGGCTACAAGGTTGGCCTGTGCTTCCATGTCGGCAGTCAGATCGAGGATCCCGACACGTACGAGCGGGCGCTTGCCTCGGCCGACTGGGTGCGCAACCGGCTGACCTTCGACATTGCCGGGCTCGACGTCGGCGGCGGCTTTCCCGCCGAATACGGCCATGATCCCAACCGTAAGCAGATCGAAATGCCGTCGCTCGGCCAGATCATGTCGCGGCTGTCGGGCGATCTGAAGGAGTATCAGTTCGACCAGATGCCGCTGGTGGCGGAGCCCGGCCGGGTGATCGTGGCGCGCTGCCTGTCGCTGATCGTGCGGGTGCTGCTGCGCAAGGGCAAGCGGCTCTACATCAACGACGGCATCTGGGCGTCGCTGTCGGATTCATGGACCGGCAAGATCACCCTGCCAGCCCGTTTCATTCCCGATCCGGCGATCCGCTCGCGCAATGGCGAGGAAAAGAACATCGTGCCGTTCAAGGTCTGCGGCGCAACCTGCGATTCCGTCGACATCCTGTCGCGGCCGTTCTGGCTGCCGGAAACGGTCGACACTGGTGACTGGATCGAGATCGGCCATATCGGCGCCTATTCGCTGTCGCTGAGGACCCGCTTCAACGGCTTTTATCCCGACACCTTCGTCGAGGTGACGACGCCCTTCGACGAGGGCGACGCACCGCAGGGGTTTGCGAGTTTGGAGACGATGGCGGATTAGCGAATAGGGAATAGCTAGTAGCGAATAGGGAAGATTTGCTGAGACAGCAGCAAGGAAGGATTACCTTCTATTCGCTATTCGCTATTCGCTATTCGCTATTCGCTATTCGCTATTCGCCAAGCTTTGCCAACAGCTCCGGCGTCGGCCAGCCATCCACGGGCAACCCAAGCCGCATCTGTTCCTTGCGGATCGCTTCGCGGGTGTTGGTGCCCAAAATGCCGTCGACGGTGCCGACATCGTAGCCCCTGGCTTCAAGCTTGGTCTGCAGCGCCTTCATCTGCTCGCTGTCGAGACCGGTCTCGGGATTGCGCGGGTCGAACTGCTTTGCCCCGCCCAGCCGTGCGGCGAGGTTTGCCGCGGTCAGCGCGTAGGTGAAGGACTGGTTCCATTCGAGATAGACGTCGAAATTGTCATAGGCGAGGAAGGCGGGGCCCTTGCGGCCCATGGGCAGCGCCAGGCCGGCCTTGAGGCCGTTGTCGATGAGCGGCGTGCCGTCGGGGTTGGTGACGCCCCATTGGGCCCATTGCGACAGCGGCAGCTTGTTGGTGCGGCCGGTCTGGTCCCACGGCATGTCTTCGGGCACGCGGACTTCCTGGATCCAGGGCTCGTCGCGTTTCCAGCCGCGCGACAGCACCTTGTTGGCGGTGGTCATGATCACGTCCGGCACGCTGCCGCGCAGGTCGACCTTGCCATCGCCATCGCCATCGACGCCGCGCGCCAGATAGTCGGAAGGCAGGACCTGCGTTTGGCCGATCTCGCCGGCCCAGGCGCCCCTGACATCGGCCGGCACCACGCCGCGATCGATCAGTTCCAGAAGCGGCACCAGCTGTGGCCGGAACAGTTGCGGGCGGCGGCAATCATGGGAAAGCGTCACCAAAGCGCTCAGCGTGTGGAAATCGCCCTGCACGGCGCCGAAATCGGTCTCCAGCGCCCAGAAGGCGGCGATGATCGGCGCCTGGACGCCGAACTGCTGGTCGGCGTGGGCGAAGACATCGGCGTATTTCGTCAGGTTCGCCGCACCTTGCTTCAGCCGATAGGCCGAGATCATGCGGTTGGAGAATTCGATGAAGGTCTGGGTGAAGACGCCCTGGGCGCGGTCACGTGCCAGAACCTTCTCGTCGATTGTGGCGTCCTCCAGCGCGTCGAGACCGACGGGGCCAACGCCAGCCGCCTTGGCTTCCACCGCCACGCCCTGCTTCCAGGCTTCGAAGTCACCGCCGCATTCCTGCGCCATCGCCGGCAAGGCCGTGGCGCACAGGGTGAGCGCAGCCGCGAGGACTTTGGAACGCAGTCGCATCAGCTTCCTTTCGACATTCAGAATTCCGGGGCGTCCTTGCGCGTCCATCTGGGCGCGGAGCTCTGGAGTACCGGCGGTTGCAGACTTTACCGCTGGCTGTGTCGAAAAGCAGGCGGCAGGCCCGGTGTCAACGGGTGTTGTGCGGCAGTCCCTTGTTGCGGGCGGCTTCGCTGCCGTTTCCCGGTGTCAGCGGGTGTTCTGCCGCAGCCACTTATTCCAGGCGGTTTCGCTGCCGTTGAAGACGTTGATGTCGGACTTGCCGGTCATACCCGGAACGATGCCCGTTCCAGTGTACTGCCAGAAGGTGAAAGGGTGGCTGCCATACTTCTCGCGCGGATGGCCGGCGACGGAGCGCAGCCAGTAGGGGTAGCCACGGAAGTTCGACAACTCGTTATCGTCGAAGAAGTCGACCGAGGTATAGATGATCGGCTTCTTGCCGTAGTGCCGTTCGACGATTTCGAGGAAGGTGGTCATCTCCGCGCGCACCGTGGCCGCGTCGGGACGCAGCCTGCAGGTCGGCGATTGCGGGTTCCATTCCATGTCGAGGACCGGTGGCATCGCAGAGCGATCGACAGGGACGTTGCGGATGAACCAGCGCGCCTGCACGGCAGCCGGCGTGCAGAAATAGTAGAAATGATAGGCGGCTCGCGGAATCCCGTTAGCCTTCGTGCGCGCCCAATGCTCGTTGAAATACTCGTCGAAACGGTCGCCGCCCTCGGTCGCCTTGATGAAGGCGAAGGAGATGCCGCCGGCCCTGGCTGCCGGCCAATCGACCGAGGTCTGGTATTTGGAGACATCGGTTCCGTGGACGGCGTAGCTCCACGGCGCGCCGCTTTCCCATTCATGCGGCTTGGAATCGGCAAAGCGCGGCGCATGCACGGCGACCGTCGGGCTGCTCGACGCGGACGGCGACAGCGGCGAGAGATCGTCCATAGTCGAGCAGGCGCCAAGCAGCGTCAGCATGATGAGGCCCGCAAGACGGCGCATCGCAATTCCCGAGCCGGATTCAGCCGGTCGCTGATGGGTTTTGTTGCGGGTGGCCCCTCGACTGGCCTCTTCGAGCGATCGCCCCACAGCATCGCCCAACCTATCCATTTTTTGTGCATGTCGTTGTCCCAAAACCGCTGCGCACTTTTGGGCGACATGCATCTCTGTGATCGCCGATCATGGTTGATAAACCGTTGACGGCGCTCGACAAGCACCATGATTTGCGGAAGCAATGGCGGCAAATCGATGACATAAGGTCGGGCGGGCCCCGGAGTAAAGAAATGCGGATCGTCGTCAAGATCGTCAAATGGCTGCTTGGCCTGTTCGTGCTGGCGATCGCGGCACTTTTTGCATGGCTTTATATCGCGCCGCCCGAATTGATCCGCGTCGGCTCGGGTTACTCGGCCAAGATCGTCTGTTCGAACGTCTTCATCGCCGGTCGTGACGCCAATGAGGTGCTCGCCGTCGACGTGCAGGCGCCTGGGCACCCGTTGCTGCGGTTGATGCGGGTCTCGGTGGACAAGAACCGGGGAACGGTGTCTGCCGGCCTGTTCGGCTTCCTCGGCAAGAGCGTCGCCGTAGCCCGCGACGGGCTGGGCTGCGCTTCGGTTCCCGACGGCGATGTCGGCAAGGCGCGGCACACGGCAATCCATGCCGAGCCGTCGGCGATCAGTCAGGATGCGCTGTGGCCGGAAGGCGAGCGGGTCGAGGCATCACAGCATCCGGTGATTGCCAAGCTGCTTGACGATGCGGCGCTGAACGGCAGCGGCATGCGCGCCGTGGTGGTGGTCAAGAATGGCCGCGTCGTCGCCGAGCGCTATGGCGACGGCTTTTCCGCCAAGACGCCGCTGCTCGGCTGGTCGATGACCAAGACGGTGAACGCAGCCATCGTCGGCACGCTGGTCAAGGACGGCAAGATGGCCTTTACCGACAAGGGACTGTTCGGGCCGTGGAAGGCGGACGGCCGCACTGCCATCAGCCTTGCCGACATGATGGCGATGTCGAGCGGGCTGGAGTTCAACGAGGATTATGGCGACGTCGCCGACGTCACGCGCATGCTCTATCTCGAACCCGACATGGCGGGCTTCGCCGAGGCCAAGCCGCTGGCGGCCGAGGTCGGCAAGATGTTTTCCTATTCGAGCGGCACGGCGGTGATGCTGTCGCGCCTCTGGCAGGACGCGATCGGCGACAAGGCCAAGGCGCTGATGTGGCCGCGCACGGCGCTGTTCGAGCCGCTCGGCATGCACAGCGCGGTGCTGGAGACCGACGAGCAGGGCACTTTCGTCGGCTCGTCCTATCTCTACGCCACGGCGCATGACTGGGCGCGCTTCGGTCAGTTCCTGCTGCAAAGCGGGGTGTGGAACGGCAACCAAATCCTGCCGGCCGGCTTCGTCGACTGGATGCGAGAGCCGGCATCGGCGTCGAAAGTCTACGGCAAGGGCCAGCTGTGGATCGAGGCCCCGGGCGATGAGGAAAACCCCGGCGCCGGCGTTGCCGCCGGACTGCCCAAGGACACCTATTGGATGGAAGGCCATGACGGGCAGACGGTCGCCATCATTCCTTCGGAGCAGTTGGTGGTGGTGCGGCTGGGCCTGACGCCGGCCAAGCTCGGCTACCGGCCGCAGACGATGGTCGGAGCGCTGGTGAAGGCGCTGCATTAGATTAGCGCGCCGCAACTCTTGCTATGCTGCTGTCGCCAAAGGCTTGGCGCGATCAATCCGCGCCCGCTCGTCGGGCGAGTTCATGACCTGCCAGAGGTCGCCGCGGCGCTGGACGTTCAACCAGAAATCCGGGCTGTTGCCGAACACTCGTGCCAGAATAAGCGCGGTCGCCGCCGTCACGTTGCGGCGGTCGTTGCACAATTCGTTGACATGTTTGCGCTGGACCCCCATCGCCTCGGCCAAAGCTGCCTGCGTAAGGCCAAGCGGTTGCATGAATTCTTCTGTGAGAATTTCGCCAACCGTTGCTGGCTTTCGTGCGGTCATCAACATCTTCCTCACAACTGCTCCGCCTCATTGAGGAATTGGAGCACCGTGCCTTCCCAATTGCAATATTCAGGAAGCGATCTTGATTACCGCCCGCCAGGCATAGCCCCGATAAAGCGTGCGGAAACGGAAGCTTGCACCGGTTCGCCGAGATTCCGATTCCAGGACCTCGCGTAGCGAATCACGTGGCGCGACGTGGAATTTTTTCAGCCAGCCGCGCAGCAATGCGCGGAACCAGCGCGGCAGGCCCTCCTGCTGGCCGAAATCGACAATGTGCAGCGAGCCGTTCGGTGACAGCGCGGCAAGTGCCGCCGATACTGTTTTTTCCCAGCCGGGGATCATCGACAGCGAATAGGACACGAAGATGCGGTCGAACCGTTCTATGCCGAAGAGTGCCTTTGCATCGAAGTCGGTGGCGTCGCCCCTTGCCAGCATGACACGGCCCGACAGGTTTTCGCGGGCAATCGCGGCGCCGGCTGTCTCCAGCATTTCGGCCGAAATGTCGAGGCCGAAGAAGTGCGCGTCGGGATAGCGGCGCGCGGCCAGGATGACGTTGCGGCCGGTGCCGCAGCCGAGTTCCAGCACGGTGCCGCCGGCCCGGACGTCGAGCCCTGATATCAGACGGTCGCGGCCGAGCAGGTAGTATTTGCGGGTCAGGTCATAGATGTGGCGCTGCCAGCGGTAGACGCCGTCCATCAGCTCGGCATGGCTGGTCGGCAGCTCGCTCGTGCTCATGCCGCACGCTTCACATAGAGGTGGAAGCCGCCATAGATGGCCGAGCGGTCGCGGGCCGAGAATTCGCGCGACGCCTCGTCCTGATAGGCCCACTGGTCGAGCAGCGAGCTGGAGACCCGGCCCGGCAACAGGCTGGGCTCAGCGGCGGTGCGGAAGATGACGCGGGCGCCGGCCGACGCGGTGCGGGTGATTTCCGCCCACAGTGCGTTGAGCTGGTCATCGGTCATCCAGTCCTGTGCGTCGAGCAGGACGAAGCGGTCGACCGCGCCGGCATCCTTGCCGGCGAGGAATTCGATCAAATTGGCATGGTGGATGGCGACGCGGTCGACATTGCCGCGAATGGTCTCGTAGTTCTGCTTTTCCAGATAGGCGGGCAGGGCGGCCTCGCCGGGGTTCGGATAGCGCCGGGCGAAGGCCTGCCAGGCGAAGTAGTTATTCTGCAACGGAAAATCGCAAGCGAGCTTTTCCAGCCGGGCCTTCAGCACGCTGGCCATGGTGCCGTCGCCCGAGGTGATCAGCGAATCGTACTGCGCCGGCGGAATGCCAAGGCCAAACAGCGAGGCCTTGCGCGACGTCGCCCATTTCAAAAGCTTCTTGTCGAAGACCGGCGCCAGCTCCTCATGGAAGAAACGGCGCTGCTCGCCTAGGCTGCGAGCCTGCATGATACCGGCTGGGTCGACGCCGAAGAACTTTGCCGTGCGATGGCCCATGGCGATGAACAGGCCAAGCAGGCCGGTCTGGTAAAAATTGCGGTCGAAGACGGCGATGCGCCTGATACCGCGCCAGTTGCGGCGCTCCCAGTAGTGACGGCTGACCGGGTCGAGATGCGGCGCGATGAAACGGTCGTAGGCTTCCGAATTGTGGCTGGTGTCGGCCGCGCCGAAGAAGCGGAACAGATCGCCCTGCGAAGGCAGGTGGCGCACCGCCTCCAGCTTCATGCGGTTCAGCGCGATGTGCGCGGCGTTGAGGTCGACGGCGTCGACCCGTGCCGGCGAGCGGGTGAGGTAGGCCAGGATGTTGCAGCCGCCCGAGGCGATGGTGACGACGCGGTGACCCTGGCCAAGCTGCATCGCCTCCATGTCGACATCGGGGTCTTCCCAGATCTGCGGATAGACGAGGCCGGAAAACAGGAAGGCGAACAACCGCTCCGAAATGCCGGCCTTCGACAGCGGACGGTTCTGGTAGACAGCCTTCCCAACTTCCTTGCCGCGGCGAAAAACCAGATCTGCGGAGACGTCCGTCATGGCAAGATGATTCCCCATTTGCTTTGCCGCAAGCGGGTAGCCCAGGGTCATGACAAGCCGGTGACAGCCTGTTGACGCCTCCTTACAGCTTGCCGAATCCGCCCGGCGTCGGCGTCGTCAGGATGACGGCGTCGCCGCTCTGAAGCACGGTCTGATCGCAGGCTTTCAGCACCTCGATAGTGCCGTCCTTGCGGCGGATCTTGGTCGAGCCGACCTCGCCATCGCCGCCGCCATCCAGCCCTCGCGGCGGGCGGTTGCGGTGCGAGGACAGGATCGCGCATTCCATCTTTTCGAGGAAGCGGATGGTGCGCTTGGTGCCGTCGCCGGCGCTCCATTTGCCCTTGCCACCGGAACCTTCCCGAATGTGGAAATCCTCGAGCAGCACAGGAAAGCGCAACTCCAGCACTTCCGGATCGGTGAGGCGCGAATTGGTCATGTGGGTGTGGACCCCGGAGGTGCCGGCAAAGCCGCGGCCGGAGTTCATCTGGCCGGCGGGCGAGCCGGAACAGATCGTCTCGTAATATTGATATTGCTTGTTGCCGAAGGTGAGGTTGTTCATCGTGCCTTGCGCGTTGGCCATGGCGCCCATGGCGCCGAACAGCGCGTTGGTGACGTGCTGCGAGGTCTCGACATTGCCAGCGACGACGGCTGCGGGGTAGGCGGGTTTCAGCATGCAGCCGTCGGGAATGATGATGTTGATGGGCCGCAGGCAACCGGCATTCATCGGGATCATGTCCTCGACCATGACGCGGAAGGCATAGAGCACGGCCGCGCGGGCGACCGGTTCGGGCGCGTTGAAATTGTTGTTCATGACCGGTGACGTCCCGGTGAAGTCGACGGTCGCCTCGCGTTTCTGCCGGTCGACCGTGATCTTCACCTTGATGACCTGGCCGGTGTCGGTCGGATATTCATACTGCGAACTGTCGGGCAACCGCTCCAGCACACGGCGCACGCTTTCGGCGGCATTGTCCTGGACATGGCCCATATAAGCCTCGACGACATCGAGGCCGAAATGCGCCACCATCTTGCGCAGTTCGGCGACGCCCTTCTCGTTGGCGGCGATCTGCGCCTTGAGGTCGGCGATGTTCTGGTGCGGGTTGCGGGCCGGGTAGCGGTGGTCAGTGAGCAGCGTTTCCAGCTCCTTCTCGCGGAAGCGGCCACGATCGACGATGCGGAAATTATCGAACAGCACGCCTTCTTCGTCGACGGTGGTGGCAAGCGGCGTCATCGAACCGGGTGCCGTGCCGCCAATATCCGCATGATGGCCGCGCGAGGCGGCCCAGAAGAGGATTTCGTGTTGGGCGTCGTCGAACACCGGCGTCACCACCGTGATGTCGGGCAAATGCGTGCCGCCATTGTAGGGGGCGTTCAGGGCAAAGACGTCGCCGGGGTGGATGTCGCCGGAATTCAACCGGATGATGGTTTCGACCGAACGGTCCATCGAGCCCAGATGCACCGGCATGTGCGGCGCATTGGCAACCAGTGCGCCGGTGCGGTCGAAGACGGCACAGGAGAAATCCAGCCTTTCCTTGATGTTGACCGAATAGGCGGTGTTCTGCAGTGTCACGCCCATCTGTTCGGCAATCGACATGAACAGGTTGTTGAAGACCTCCAGCATGACCGGATCGGCCTCGGTGCCGAGCGCTGCCTGCCGGCGCTTTTTCTCGACGCGGCGCAGGAGCACATGGTTCCTGGCGGTGATTTCGGCCTGCCAGCCCGGCTCGACGACAATCGTCTGGTTCGGCTCGATGATCAAGGCTGGACCTGCAACCCTGTTTCCCGGCTTCAGCGCCTCGCGCCGGAAGATGCCTGAAGCACGCCACTCGCCCTCGGTGAAGATTTCGCGGGTTTGCGAAGGGCTTACGGCAAGGTCTTCGATTTGCGATTCACTTTCGTCGCGGCCGGTGCCGCCGGTGTCGGTGCCTTCGACGCCGACGGTCTCGACGATCATCGGCTTGTCGTCGTAGACGAAACCGAACTGTGCTTTGTGGGCGATTTCGAAATCGCGCCTGGCCTGGAAAATCGAGTCTTCCTCGAAATTCACCGGCAGTGTCGTGTCGGTGCCGTCATAACGAATGTGCAGCACCGGCTTCGCGGCAACCGCATCCTCGGCGATGCCTTGTACTGCGAGTTCGGCGATGACGGCTTTTTTCAAGGTGGCAATGAGGTTGCCGATCTCCGTCCTGGACTCTTCGGCAAGCGGTTTCAGAAGCGCCTGCTGGCGCGAGGCAAAGACCGAGGACAGGCCGATGCCATAGGCCGAGAGCAGGCCGGAGAAGGGATGGATCAGCACGGCCTCCATGCCGAGCGCGTCGGCAACCAGGCACGCGTGCTGGCCGCCGGCGCCACCGAAGCAGTTCAAGAGATATTCGGTGACGTCATAGCCACGCTGGACGGAGATCTTCTTGATGGCGTTGGCCATGTTCTCAACGGCGATGGTGACGAACCCTTCGGCAACAGCCTCGGGCGTGCGGCCATCGCCGATTTCAGCCGCCAGTTCGGCGAATTTTGCCCGCACCGTCCCGACATCGAGCGGCTGGTCCTGGCCGGGTCCGAAAATGGCCGGGAAGAAATCGGGCTGCAGCTTGCCCAGCATGACATTGGCGTCGGTGACGGCGAGCGGGCCGCCGCGCCGGTAGGCGGCCGGGCCGGGATTGGCGCCAGCCGAGTCGGGTCCGGCCCGGAAGCGGCCGGCCTCGTAATGCAGGATCGAGCCGCCGCCAGCGGCGACGGTGTGGATGCGCATCATCGGCGCGCGGATGCGCACGCCGGCGACCTCGGTGTCGAAGGCGCGCTCATACTCGCCGTCATAATGGGCGACGTCGGTGGATGTGCCGCCCATGTCGAAGCCGATGACCTTGTCGAAGCCGGCGAGGCTGGCCGTCTCGACCATGCCGACGACGCCGCCGGCCGGACCGGAGAGCAGCGCGTCCTTGCCCTGGAACATGTCGGCGGCGGTCAGTCCGCCGGACGACATCATGAACATGAGATGAGGAGATTGGCTGATCTCCCCCCTTGTGGGGGAGATGCCCGGCAGGGCAGAGGGGGGCGTGGCAGAATGAGGCGTCGGCGGGACAGCGCCCCCCTCTGTCGGCTTCGCCGACATCTCCCCCACAAGGGGGGAGATTGGCGCCGCGCCCAACTCTCCCGCCACCCTTTGCACATATCTCGACAAGATCGGCGACAGATAAGCGTCGACCACCGTGGTGTCGCCGCGGCCGACCAGCTTGATCAGCGGCGAGACCTCATGGCTGACCGAGACTTGGGCGAAACCAAGTTTGCGGCAGACTTTTGCCACCGCCTTCTCATGATCGGGATATTTCCAGGCATGCATGAAGACGATGGCCACGGCATCGATGCCATCGGCTTTCGCCTGTTCGATCGCCGGCCAGCAGGCGGCGATGTCGAGCAATTGTTCGACGCGGCCATCGGCGCGCACACGCTCGTTGACCTCGATGACGCGCTCGTAAAGCTGTTCGGGAAGGATGATCTCCTTGGCGAAGATGTCCGGGCGCGCCTGATAGGCGATCTTCAGCGCATCGCGAAAGCCCTTGGTGATGAGCAAAAGCACGCGGTCGCCCTTGCGCTCCAGCAGCGCATTGGTGGCGACCGTGGTGCCCATCTTGATGTCGCCGATCAGGCCGGGCGGGATCGCGTCGCCGGAGGACAGGCCGAGAAGATCGCGAATGCCCTGGATAGCGGCATCGGTATAGGCTCCGGGATTTTCGGAAAGTAGCTTGCGGGGATGCAGCCCGCCTTCCGGATCTTTGCCGATAACGTCGGTGAATGTACCGCCGCGGTCGATCCAGAAATCCCACTTCGCGGTCATGCGGCATGCTCCCGGCAATTTTGTCGATGCAATCTGTTAATTCGCAATGGCTTGGCCGGCAACGGCCATGCGCATGATGTTACATGCGGACATGCAACGTTACGAAACTGATGGCTGTCTGATGCATTTTCCCTTCGACCGTTCACCGCAACGTGAACGTGTGTTGAAGGAGAGAAACTATGAAAAAGCTCATTCTCGCGTCCGTTTCCGCGTTGGCTTTGCTTGGCGTTGCCGCCTGCAGCGACAGTGGTACGGATAACACCACCACCCAGAGCACCAACCCGCCGGCCGCCGAACAGCCGATGAAGCCGGCTACGCCGGAAGCAACACCACCGGCGGCAACGCCTCCGGCTACCGATAATTCGACCACGAAGAGCATCACACCCGAGAAGCCTGCCGAGCCGGCTCCGGCAACACCAGCTCCTGCGCCCGCGCAGTAGTCAGTAACGCAGTACTTCGTGTGATGAATGAGAAAGGCCGGCTCACGTCGGCCTTTCTCATTCTGTCCGAGCGCCGCGGGCACATCCCGCGTCAACGTCGGACCAGTTTGTCGTGCTGAAGCCTGCGGCACTGTCCCGGCTTGATAGCAGGGGACGGTGGCTCTAAGAAGCAGGCCATGTCGATTTGGGATCGCCTCGGCGAGTTCATCAACCGCGTTTCATCTTCAGCCTCGTCGGGTGTCGCCGACGTCGTCGAGGCCGTGCGCACGGTTTTCTCCGGCGATGCGGATCTGCGCCGGCGTGTCGCCTTTTCGGTGGCGATGATCGCGCTGTCGGCCAAGATGGCCAAGGCCGATGGCATCGTCACCCAAGACGAGGTGCGCGCCTTCCAGGAAATCTTCGATGTGCCGCCGAAGGAGACGCGCAATGTGGCGCGGCTGTTCGATCTCGCCCAGCGCGACGTGGCCGGTTTCGAGACCTATGCCGAGCGGATGGCGCAGCTATGCGGCTCGGGGCATTCCAACTGCGTGATGCTGGAAGACATACTCGACGGCCTGTTCCATATCGCCAAGGCCGATGGTCTGGTGCATGAGCGCGAAGGCCACTTTCTGCACCGCATCGCCGAGATTTTCCGCATCGACGAGGCACATTACGAAAGCATCATGGCGCGGCACGTCAATCTGGGCGCCGGGGATCCCTATGTCGTGCTCGGCATTGAGCGCGGCAAGCCGTTCGAAGAGGTCAGGAAGCGCTATCGAAAGCTGGTTTCCGACAATCATCCGGACAGGCTGATCGCGCGCGGCCTGCCGCAGGAATTCATCGAGATCGCAACCACCAGGGTGGCGGCGATCAATGCCGCCTATGAGATGATCGAGCGGGGTCTGCGCCACGCATGAGCGGTTTCCTGCCCGACGAGCCACGTGCCGAGGTCAGGGTATCGCCGAATTTCGGCCCGCGGCGCGAGACACTCAAGCCTGACATGATCGTGCTGCACTACACCGGCATGGCGACCGGCACCGGGGCCGAGGCGTGGCTGTGCGATCCGGCCAGCGAGGTCTCGTCGCATTATCTCGTCCACGAAAACGGCCACATCGTGCAGATGGTCAGGGAAAGCGACCGCGCCTGGCACGCCGGCAAGAGTTCGTGGTTCGGGCGCGCCGACATCAATTCCTGTTCGGTCGGCATCGAGATCGTCAATCCGGGACATTCGCTGGGCTATCCCGGTTTCCCAAGGCGGCAGATCGATGCGGTGATTGGGCTGTGCAGGGGGATCGCCGGGCGGCATTCGATTGCCGCCGAGCGGGTGCTCGCGCATTCCGACGTAGCGCCGGGGCGCAAGATCGATCCGGGCGAGAAGTTTCCGTGGCGGACGCTTTTCGAGGCCGGTGTCGGGCATCTCGTGACGGCCGCCCCCGTCAGACAAGGGGCCAAGCTCAAGGTTGGCGACACCGGCGGCGATGTCGAGGCGTTGCAATCGATGCTGGCTCTCTACGGCTATGGCGTCGAGATTTCGGGCATTTTCGACCGGCAGACGGAAATCGTCGTCGAAGCCTTCCAGCGGCATTTCCGGCCGCGCAAGGTGGATGGCGTTGCCGATGGCTCGACGCTGCGGACGCTGCAAAGGCTGCTTGCTTCCGTAAGGCCCTGATCCCAGGAAAGACCTCTCTTCGCAGTCCTCTTCAAATCCTTAAATTACAAGCTGTCACTTAAAGTGACTTGCCTGGCCTTGTTTGACACCAATTCGAGCGTCAAACGGCTGACGTGCAAGTTGTCGGACCCACAGCCCCCGGATGTTCCGATATTGATTAAGCGTTGCTGCGTGAACTTCTTCACGCGGTTCAGACAGAACAGGATCACATGCAGAAATTGACCGTTTTAACGGCAGCTCTTGCTGCCGGCGTAATGACTTTTGCCTTCAGCGCGGCGCATGCCGCACCACTCAGCCCACGGGCCGATCAAGGGCTTGTCGTGGTATCCGCGAAAGGCGGCAAGGCCACGTTGGCCAGAAGCGGTAAGGCAAGCCACGACGCCAAGGCGACGAAGCGGGCTTCCGCCAAAGTGGAAAAGGCAAGCTGGTCCAAGCCGAAGAAGTCTACCGCCAAAAGGCAGACGAAGCGCGGCCGCAAGACCGTCGACATGACGACAACGGCGTCGGTTGGTCTGAGGAACGTGGCGGCATCGACGGCCGCGGTGGCCAGCAGCGGCCAGTATTCCGCAATCGTTGCCCGCTATGCGGCGATCGAAGGCGTTCCGGTGTCGCTAGCCACCGCGGTCATCAAGATCGAGAGCAACTACCGGCCCAACATCGTCGGCAGCGCCGGCGAGATCGGCCTGATGCAGATCAAGCCGGCAACAGCGCGGATGATGGGCTATAGCGGTTCCGCCAAGGGCCTGTTCGATCCCGACACCAACATCAAATACGGCATGAAATACCTTGCCATGGCGCGGAATCTCGGCGGCGGCACGACCTGCGGCACGATTCTGAAATACAATGCCGGGCACGCCGCAACCCGAATGAACCCGGTGTCGGCTGCGTATTGCGGCAAGGTCAAGGTGCAGATGGCCGCGCTTGGATCGCCGGCATAAGTCTGCTTTTTCGTTTGCGTTTTCGAGCGTGAACCCCTTTATACGCCTTGCCAGCTGGCCGGGCGGCCGCACCAGCAAACGCCGAAAGGCCGCGGGTGAGGAAAGTCCGGGCTCCATGGAAATACGGTGCCGGTTAATGGCCGGCGGGGGCGACCCCAGGGAAAGTGCCACAGAAAGCAAACCGCCACGGTTCGGCTTTGCCGGATTCGGGGCAAGGGTGAAAGGGTGGGGTAAGAGCCCACCGCGCGACTGGCAACAGGAGCGGCACGGTAAACCCCACCGGGAGCAAGACCGAATAGGGGCGGTGCGAGGGGAAACCCTCGAGGGCTGTTTCCGGCCCACCGTCCGGGTAGGTTGCGTGAGGCGCATGGCAACATACGCCCAAGATGAATGGCCGCCACGTTCTCGCACCGCAAGGGGCGAGGGCCATACAAAACCCGGCTTATAGGCCAGCTGGCAATTTTTTCTCCCGCGATATCAAAGAGAAGTCTCTTGAGATCAGCAGGTTGCGCCCTCGGGCGCGCCTGTTGATTCAAGCTTGTTCAGCTGCAGGCGGTGGATGATGTGGTCGCCGCCGGCGAATATGCGTCGGCGAGCGAGGTGATCCGCGACGCGCTGAGGCAATGGAAAGACCGGCGCGATCTGCACGGCTATACGGTCGAGGAATTGCGCAGACTGGTGCAGGAGGGGATCGACAGCGGGCCCGCTCTTGAGGGGCCGCCGATTATCGAACGAGCGCGCGCCAGATATCTCAAAATGGCAGAGGCAAAAAGCTCTTAGCCGATTTGTCAGCTGATCTTGTCTAGCGACGTCTCGATCGCCTTCCAGAGCTCTTCCACCGGCTCGCAGCCGACCGAGAGGCGCACGAAACCGGCGGAAACCGCATCGCCTCGCTTCAAGCGCCGTTCGGCGGAGGTGTGGACGCCGCCGAAGGATGTCGCGGCCTGCATCAGTTCGCAGTTGTTGATGAAATTCTCGGCCTTGTCCTCCGAGGCAAGTTCGAAAGAAATGAGAAAGCCGAAGCGCTCCATCTGGGCGCGGGCAAGGTTGTGCGACGGATCGCTCTCCAGCCCGGGGAAACGCAGGCCGCTGATTGCCCTGTGGCCTTTCAGCCGCCGCGCGATGACTTCCGCCGAGGAGCACATGCGATCGAAGCGCACGTCCAGTGTCTCCAGGCCGCGATGCACCAGCCAGGCTTCGAACGGACCGGGAATGCTGCCGGAAACCTCGCGCCAGCCGGTCACGGCGGCGATGATATCGGCATTGCGGCTGCCGACATGGCCGAACAGCACATCGGAATGGCCATTGGGCGCCTTGGTGTCGGCGGCAATGACGATATCGGCGCCATGGTCGAGCGGCCGCTGGCCGAAGGGCGTCATGGTCGTGTTGTCGACCACAAGGATCGCGCCGGCTTTGTGAACGGCGTCGGCGACCGCCGCGATATCGCAGATATCCAGCCCCGGATTGGCAGGGGTTTCGACAAAGGCAAGGCGATACCCTTCGAAGCCGCCATCGAGGAAGGTCGAGGTCGGCCTGACATCGTAGGTGATGCCGAGCGGCTTGAGGAAGCGATCGGCCAAAGCCCTTGTCGTGTGGTAGCCGTCCGAAGGCAGCAGGACACGGTCGCCGGCCTTGAGCACGGCAAAAAATGCTGCCGAGATCGCCGCCATTCCCGAAGGAAAGGCGACGCAGGGCGCGTCCTCCAGATGGGCCAGCATATGTTCGACCGCATCCCAGGTCGGGTTGCTGAAGCGGCCGTACTGGTTGAAACCGGTGGCGTCGCCGGGCGCGTGAAAAATGGCGGCCATGGTCAGGGGCAGAGGGATGGAATCGCCCGTGGCAAGCCCGCTGCTGCGCAGATGGGACAGTGCTGCAGCGCGACTGTTCGCTGTTTCAGACATCGATTTTCAAACCCTTTGGTGACCGACCGGATGCGGCGAGACGCTATGCCGGGTAGCGCCTCGCGGCAAGGCGCGTCCGTTTGGGCCAGACGGCTCTAAACGCTTCGTTAGGCTTAATAGACCATAAAGACGAGACGTGCCGTCAAGGCTGCTCTCAATGGTTGCGGCGCGCGTGTTTGTGAAGCCTATTCCCGTTGACGCCCATAGTGCCCCATGATATCCCATTTGACATCAAAGCCTTCGTTCCGCGTCAGGGTAAAGCGTACGCCAATCGGGCAGCCGCGGCGGCTGCGCGTTTGCCGATTTTTGCCCGAGCGAACGGGGTTGATACGGGGCAGGGAACGCGCCGCGGCGGCGCGTGCGACACGATGAAGAGGGGTGCGGCGGCGCAAGCGGCTGTAGCGTTTAATGGACCGGTTTCTCTCGAACACGGTGAGCAGGATCGATGCGAAGGGACGGGTATCCGTTCCGGCGCATTTCCGTGCCGTTGTGCAGAAGCGCGGCTATTCGGAACTCTATGCACTGCGCTGCCTCGATCTGCCGGCGATGGATGTCGGCGGGCTCGACCTGCTCGACCGCTACGAGCAGCGCATCGCACTCGAAGATCCCTTCCTGCAGACGGCGGACGATATGTCGTTCTTCTGCCATGGCGACGGAACATTCTTGAAGCTCGACCAGGACGGCCGCATCACGATGAGCGACTTCATTCGCGAACATACTGGCATTTCGTCGGACGCGGCCTTTGTCGGACGCGGCAATTTCTTTCAGATCTGGGAGCCGGGACGGCTTGCTGCTTATGGGGCGCAGGCGCGAGCCCGGCTTTTGCAGCTTCGGCAGGGGACGAAGCCTGGGGAGCGACCGGAATGACGGTGGGTCACGGCGATGATCTTCACGCCGTTGGCGGATCGGCCCGCCACATTCCGGTCCTCCTCGCCGAAGTGCTGGAAGCACTGACGCCGGCGGAGGGCGACACCATCATCGACGGCACGTTCGGCGCCGGCGGCTACACCAGGGCCATTCTGGCGACAGGCGCTTCCGTGGTGGCGATCGACCGCGATCCAGATGCGATCGCTGCCGGGCGCGATCTGGAAGTGCAGTCGCACGGCAGGCTGAGGCTGGTGCAGGCGCCGTTCTCCACGCTGGACGAACATGTCGAGAGTGCCGACGGCGTCGTGCTCGACATCGGTGTGTCCTCGATGCAGCTCGACCAGGCCGAGCGCGGGTTTTCGTTCCGCGCCGACGGGCCGCTCGACATGCGCATGGCGCAGGCGGGTTTGAGCGCTGCCGACGTCGTCAACAGCTTCAAGCCGGGCGACCTTGCCCGCATCTTCGGCTTCCTCGGCGAGGAGCGTCATGCCGGGCGCATCGCCCGCATGATCGAGGCTCGCCGCGAAAAGCGTCCGTTCGAGCGCACGCTGGAACTGGCCGATGCGATCGAGACGCATATCGGCCGCGCGCCGAAGGACAAGATCCATCCGGCGACGCGCGTCTTCCAGGCGCTGCGCATCTTCGTCAATGATGAGCTTGGCGAACTGGCCAAGGCGCTGTTCGCGGCCGAACGCGCGCTGAAGCCGGGCGGACGGCTCGCCGTGGTGACGTTCCATTCGCTGGAAGACCGTATCGTGAAGCGTTTCATCGCCGACCGCTCCGACGTCGCCACCGGATCGCGTCACTTGCCCGAGGCACAGGCGCGCACCGCGACCTTCCGCAAGGCGGGCGGCGGCGTGACTGCCGGCGATGCCGAGGTGGCGGCCAATCCGCGCGCCCGTTCGGCCAGGCTGCGCGCGGCAGTCCGCACCGAGGCGCCGGCGCGCAGCAGCGACTTTTCGATTTTCGGCCTTCCAAAACTTCCCGGCCCAAAGCTTCCCGGCACAGACCGGCCGGGGGAGAGGTAAGCACGTGTTTCGTACCAGCGACATTGTCCTGATTGCCGTCATGGTTGCAGCGGCGGCCCTTACCTACAAGGCCAAGCGCGAGGCCGAGGAACAATTGGCTTCGGTGCAGAAGATCCATGCACAGATCCGCTATGAGGAGGACACGATCGACCTGCTCAAGGCGGACTGGAGCCTGCTCACCCAGCCGTCGCGGCTGCAGAAGCTGGCCGAGCTCTACAAGTCGCAGCTCGAGCTCCAGCCGGTCAGCGCTCGCCAGATCGTCGGCATCGGTGATCTGCCTGCCAAAGCTCTGGACATTCAGGACATCCTGAACGGGCGCCAGGGTGGTATGGCCGACAATTCCGACCAAGCGCCGCCGGGCAGCAGGGATCCCGTGGTGACCGGAGGCATCGCCCAATGATCGGCAAACTGCTGAAGCGTCGCGTCAAGACTGGTGGAGACGGATCGATCGTGGTCGAGGGCGCCCGCAAGGCGACCGGCGGCAAGGGCAGGACGCGCATCGTGATGACGATGGCGGTGTTCTTCGGTATTTTCTCGACCATTTCCGGGCGCCTGGTCTATCTCGGCTTCCAGACCCCCGACATGTCGGGCGGTCCGCAAAGCCGGGTAACGGCATCGCGGCCCGACATTGTCGATCGCAACGGCGAAGTGCTGGCGACGGATATCAAGACGGCGTCGTTGTTTGCCGAGCCGCGCCGCATCGTCGACGCCGACGAGGCGATCGAGAGGCTGTCGACGGTGCTTCCGGACATCGACTATGAGCAGACCTACCATAAGCTGAAGAGCGGCGCCGGTTTCGTCTGGCTGCAGCGGCAGCTGACCCCCAAGCAGCAGTCCGACATCATGCAGCTCGGCATCCCCGGCTTTGGCTTCCGCACCGAGAAGCGCCGCTTCTATCCGAGCGGTGAGACCTCGTCCTATATTGTCGGGCTTACCAACATCGACAACCAGGGCATCTCCGGCATGGAGAAATATGTCGATGAGCAGGGTTTGAGCGACCTGCAGGCATCGGGCCTCGCGATGGCCAAGGATCTCAAGCCGGTGAAGCTTTCGATCGATCTGCGTGTTCAGCACATCGTCCGTGACGAGATCGCCGCCGGCCTGGAGCGCTATCGCGCCGTGGGCGCTGGCGCCGTTGTGCTCAACGTCAAGACCGGCGAAGTGGTGGCCATGGCCTCGGTGCCGGATTTCGACCCGAACAACCCTTACAATGCACAGGACAAGGATCGGTTGAACCGCATGTCGGCGGGCCTCTACGAAATGGGTTCGACCTTCAAGAGCTTTACCACCGCCATGGCGCTCGATTCCGGCAAGATCACGCTGGAGAGCCGCTTCGACGCCTCACGTCCGATCCGGATCGGCCGCCAGACCATTCACGACTTCCACGGCAAGGGCCGCGTTCTGTCGGTGCCGGAAGTGTTCATCTACTCCTCCAACATCGGTTCGGCCAAGGAAGCTGAAGCGGTCGGCATCGAGGGGCATCGCGAATTCCTGCACCGCCTCGGCGTGCTGGAGAAGATGCAGACCGAACTGCCGGAGGTTGCCCGCCCGACCGAACCCAAGGTCTGGAAACAGGTCAATTCGATCACCATCGCCTTCGGCCATGGCGTTTCGACGACGCCGTTGCAGACGGCGGTCGGCTGCGCCGCTCTGATGAATGGTGGCTTCCTGATGAACCCTACCTTCCTGATGCGTACGCAGGCAGAAGCGATGGCTGTGGCCAAGAGGGTGGTCAGCGAAAAGACCGTCGAGGGCATGCGCTATCTCTATTCGCTCAACGCCGAGAAGGGCTCGGGCAAGAGCGCCAGGGTTCCCGGCTACCGCGTCGGCGGCAAGACCGGAACGGCGGAGAAGGTCGTCAACGGCCGTTACTCCAAGGAAAAGAATTTTAATGCCTTCGTCGCCGCCTTTCCGATGGACGATCCGCAGTACATCGTGCTGACGATTGCCGATGAACCGAAGCCGGAAAAGCCCGGTATGGGTAACACCGCAGCCTCGAATGCGGGGGTTATGGCGGGAAACATCATCAGGCGTTCAGCTGCCATGCTTGGCGTGAAGCCAGATTTCAGCCATGAAAATGGTGCAACGCTGGTTTCCTATCAGTGATTCTTAGGGCGCGCCGGTAACTGCGCGCTATTTTGTTGCGGTGAACGGGACTCGATGAAGCTCAGAGATCTAGCCGGTATCCTGCCCGTCGAGGGAATAGCTTCCGTCGATCTGGAGGTTACAGGGATTTCTTCGGATTCCCGCCAGGTAAAACCGGGCGTTGTCTTTTTTGCGCTCGCCGGAACCAAGGCCGATGGTGCCGTTTATGCCGCCGACGCCGCCGCGCGCGGTGCAGCCGCAATCGTGGCGGGCAAGGGCAGCGCCATTGCCGGGCTGTCGGTTCCGGTATTGGCGGTCGGTGATCCGCGTCTGGCGCTGGCGCTGAGTGCGGCCCGCTATTTCGGCAAGCAGCCGCAAACGATGGTCGCGGTGACCGGCACCAGCGGCAAGACATCGGTCGCCGCCTTCACCAGGCAGGTCTGGGAGCAGGCGGGTTATGCCTCCGCTTCGATAGGCACCACCGGCGTGGTGGCGCCTGGGCGCAACGACTATGGCTCGCTGACGACGCCCGATCCGATCGCCCTGCACCAGTTGCTGCGGGAATTGGCGGATGCCGGCGTGACCCACGCCTCGATGGAAGCCTCCAGTCATGGGCTCGATCAGCGCCGTCTCGATGGTGTGAAGCTGGCGGCCGGCGGCTTCACCAATCTCGGCCGCGACCATATGGACTATCATCCGACCATCGAGGACTATCACCGCGCCAAATTGCGTTTGTTCGACACGTTGTTGCCGAAAGGCGCGCCGGCCGTTGTCTTCGCCGACGATCCGTGGTCGGCGCCGACGATCGAGGCGGCGCGGGCTGCCGGGCTCAACGTGCTGACGGTCGGCCGTCATGGCGATTTCCTCAGGCTGAAGCGGGTCGAGCACGAACGCCACCGCCAGCGCGCCGAGGTCGAGGCCGACGGCGTGCTCTATGAGGTCGACCTGCCGCTGGCCGGCGATTTCCAGATATCGAACGCGCTGGTTTCGGCGGGGCTTGCCATTTCCACGGGAACGCCTGTCGCCAAGGCCTTGATGGCGTTGGAGAAACTGAAGGGCGCGCCGGGCCGGCTCGACCTCGTCGGCACCACCGCCAATGGCGCACCCGTCTATGTCGATTATGCCCACAAGCCCGATGCGCTGGAAAACGTGCTGGCTTCGGTGCGCCCGTTCACCACCGGGCGCGTCATCGTCGTGTTCGGCTGCGGCGGCGACCGCGACCGGGGAAAAAGGCCGATCATGGGCGAGATCGCGACGCGGCTTTCGGACGTCGTCATCGTCACCGACGACAATCCGCGTTCGGAAGTGCCGGAAACGATCCGCGCGGCCATTCTTGCCGCCGCACC
Source organism: Mesorhizobium sp. M0293 (assembly GCF_040321735.1). Taxonomy (NCBI): domain Bacteria; kingdom Pseudomonadati; phylum Pseudomonadota; class Alphaproteobacteria; order Hyphomicrobiales; family Phyllobacteriaceae; genus Mesorhizobium; species Mesorhizobium sp. M0293. Next base: position 13,547 of record NZ_JAMYSA010000002.1, on the reverse strand, counting down.
CGGCGCCATAGAAATCGGCGACCGGCGCCAGGCGATCCACGAGGCGGTCGCCATGCTGCATGCCGGCGACACGCTGATCGTGGCCGGCAAGGGCCACGAGGAAGGCCAGACGGTCGGCTCCGAGACCCTGCATTTTTCCGATCACGAGGAAGTTCGCGCGGCACTCGTGGAGCGTGCGGCATGAGTTTGCTGTGGACCTCCGAGATGCTGGTTGCCGCCATGGACGGGCGGCCGCTCGGGCCAATGCCGGACGGCATATCGGGCATTTCGATCGACAGCCGCAGCCTGCAGCCGGGCGACGCCTTCTTCGCCATCAAGGGCGAGGCGATGGATGGCCATGACTTCGCCACGGCAGCCATCAAGGCCGGCGCCGGGGTGCTGGTGGTGGCCGAAGGCAAGCTGCCGTCGCTTGGCCGGCTGACGGCGCCGATCATCGTCGTCGAGGATGTGCTGGTCGCGCTGGAAAAGCTCGGGGTCGCGTCGCGCGCCCGCTCGAGCGCGAAAATCATCGCGGTGACCGGTTCTGCCGGCAAGACCACCACCAAGGAAGCGTTGCGCCATGTGCTGCAAGCCGTCGGCAAGGTGCATGCCTCGGCGCAATCGTTCAACAATCACTGGGGCGTGCCGCTTACATTGGCGCGGATGCCCGCCGATTGCGATTACGCCGTGTTCGAGATCGGCATGAACCATCCTGACGAGATACGGCCGCTGGTGAAGATGGTGAGGCCGCATGTCGCCATCGTCACCATGATCGCGGCCGCGCACCTTGGCTTTTTCCGCAATCTCGACGAGATCGCCAAGGCCAAGGCCGAGATTTTCGAAGGGCTGGAGCCTGAGGGCGCCGCTATCCTCAACCGCGACGATGCGCGCTTCAAGCTTCTCGACAAGATGGCGCATGCCGCCGGTGTCGAGCACGTCTACGGCTTCGGCGAGAATGCGCGCTCGACCTTCAAGCTAGTCCAATGCGAGCTGCATGCGGATCATTCCGACATCACCGCCAGAATCAGCGGCCATGAGGTGACCGCGCGGATCGGTGCGCCGGGCCGCCACATGGTGCAGAACGTGCTGGCGGTGCTGGGGGCGGCGCATCTGGTCGGCGCCGATCTCGATAGAGTGGCACTCGCACTGGCCGATCTCTCGGCCGAGCGCGGGCGCGGGAAGCGCCATGTGCTGCGCCATCCCGGTGGCCCGACTTCGGGCCACCCGGGAGGACCGATCACGCTGATCGACGAGAGTTACAACGCCAATCCTGCGTCGATGGCTGCTGCGATGGCATTGCTCAACGCGCCGCCGGTGACCGGCGACGGCCGCCGCATCGCCGTGCTCGGCGACATGCTCGAACTCGGCGACCACTCGGCCAAGCTGCATGCCGCACTTGCCGATCTCATCGTCGGCACGGGGACGCAGACCGTCTTTCTCGGTGGCCCGGAAATGCGGGCGCTGGCCGAGATATTGCCCGGCGAGGTCAAGACGGAATACCGCGCCGGCGTCGAGGAGCTGAAGCCGGTGCTGCTTGCCGCACTGAAACCGGGCGATGTAGTGATGATCAAATCGTCGAAAGGCATCGGTTTTGCAAAACTGGTCGATGCGCTGCTGGGCAAATTCCCGGCTGAATCGACAACCAGAAAACAGACCTAGGTCGGGGACGAAAAGCGCATGTTTACACTGCTCGTCGATTTTGCGGACAAGGTCTCGGTCTTCAATGTCTTCCGCTATATCACCTTCCGCACCGGCGGAGCGCTGATCACGTCGGCGCTGATCGTCTTCATCTTCGGGCCGGCCATCATCAATTCACTGCGGCTGCGGCAAGGCAAAGGCCAGCCGATCCGCGCCGACGGGCCGCAGACGCATTTCAAGAAGGCCGGTACGCCGACCATGGGCGGTCTGATGATTCTATCGGGCATCATCGGCTCTTCGCTTTTGTGGGCGAACCTGTCGAGCATCTATGTCTGGGTGGTGCTGTTGGTGACGCTGGGCTTCGGCTCGATCGGCTTTTACGACGACTATCTCAAGGTGACCAAGCAGTCGCATCTCGGCTTTTCCGGCAAGGCACGGCTGGCGCTTGAATTCGTCATCGCCGGCATCGCCGCATGGGTGATCATGCATAACGGCCAGGCGCCGTTCTCGTCGTCGCTGACATTTCCCTTCGCCAAGGAATTCATCGTCAATCTCGGCTGGTTCTTCATTCCGTTCTCCTGCTTCGTCATCGTTGGTGCCGGCAATGCGGTGAACCTGACCGACGGCCTGGACGGGCTGGCGATAGTGCCGATCATGATCGCGGCGGCCTCCTTCGGCGTCATCGCCTATCTCTCCGGCAACGCGGTGTTCGCCGAATATCTGCAGATCCATTTCGTGCCAGGCACCGGCGAACTGGCTGTCGTGCTCGGCGCGGTCATCGGTGCCGGCCTCGGCTTTCTCTGGTTCAACGCGCCGCCGGCGGCGATCTTCATGGGCGACACCGGCTCGCTGGCCATGGGCGGCCTGATCGGCACCGTCGCGGTCGCCACCAAGCATGAGATCGTGCTAGTCATCGTCGGTGGATTGTTCGTGGTCGAAATCCTGTCCGTCATCATCCAGGTCGGCTATTTCAAGATGACCGGCAAGCGGGTGTTCCTGATGGCGCCGATCCACCATCATTTCGAAAAGCTCGGCTGGACCGAAAGCCAGGTGGTGATCCGCTTCTGGATCATCGCCGTCATCCTGGCGCTGGTCGGCCTGTCGACCCTGAAGCTGAGATAGGAGGTCGTTTGATCCCCGCCGCATCCTTTTCAGGCAAGCGCGTTTCGCTCTTCGGGCTCGGTGGCTCGGGGATCGCGACCGCGCGCGCGCTGATCGCCGGCGGGGCAGACGTGCTGGCCTGGGACGACAATCCTGACAGCGTCGCCAAGGCGGCCGCCGCCGGTATCGCAACCGGCGATTTGCGCCGCGCCGACTGGGCGAAATTCTCGGCTTTCGTGCTGTCGCCCGGCGTGCCGCTGACGCATCCCAAACCGCATTGGACGGTGGAGCTGGCGCGCGGCTCCGGCGTCGAGATCATCGGCGACATCGAGCTTTTCTGCCGGGAGCGAATGCTGAGCGCGCCAACGGCGCCTTTCATTGCCATCACCGGCACCAACGGCAAGTCGACGACGACCGCGCTGACCGCGCACATCCTGAAAGCTGCAGGCCGCGACACGCAGATGGGCGGCAACATCGGCCGCGCGGTGATGACGCTCGATCCGCCGCAGCCCGATCGGCATTATGTCGTCGAGTGCTCATCCTACCAGATCGACCTCGCGCCCTCGATCGACCCGACGGCCGGCATCCTGCTCAATCTGACGCCAGACCATCTCGACCGTCACGGCACCATGCAGCACTACGCCGCGATCAAGGAGCGGCTGGTGGCCGGCAGTGAGACCGCGATCGTCGGCATCGATGATTCCTGGTGCGCGCAGATCGCCGAGCGGCTGGAGCGGGCGGGGCGGCATGTCATCCGCATTTCCAAGCGGCTGCCGCTGACCGACGGCTATTTCGCCGACGGCAGCGATCTGATGGAAGCGGTGCACGGCCGCTACAGCCGTGTCGCCTTCCTCGAGGGCATCGGCTCGCTTCGTGGCCAGCACAATGCGCAAAATGCGCTGGCAGCGGTCGCCGCCTGCCTCAAGGTCGGATTGGAGCTTGGCGAGGTCCAGTCCGGGCTGGAAAGTTTTCCCGGCCTCGCGCACCGCATGGAGCAGGTCGGCCGCAAGCACCATGTGCTGTTCATCAACGATTCCAAGGCGACCAATGCCGATGCGGCGGCACCGGCGCTGTCGAGCTTTGCGCGCATCTACTGGATTGCCGGCGGCCTGCCCAAGGAAGGCGGCATCGAGCCTTTGCGCGGTTTCTTCCCGCGCATCGCCAAGGCCTATCTGATTGGCGAGGCCGCGCCTGCCTTTTCCGCGACGCTGGGTGAGGCCGTGCCCTACGAGATTTCAGGGACGCTGGCCGCGGCGGTCGCGCACGCCGCGCATGATGCGGCCGAGGACGACAGCGGCGAGGCGGTGGTGCTGTTGTCGCCGGCCTGCGCCAGTTTCGACCAGTTCAAGAATTTCGAAGTCCGCGGCGAAGCCTTCAGGCAAGCTGCGAATGCTATCGAGGGCGTGAAACCCATCGGAGGGGCACGATAATGCAAAGCCGTCTCGACAAAAGCCCGGTTGCGACCTGGTGGTGGACGATCGATCGCTGGTTCCTGGCGGCGTTCCTGTCGCTGATGGGGCTTGGCATCGTGCTATCCTTCGCCGCCAGCCCGGCGGTGGCCGAACGCATCGGTCTCGACAGTTTCCACTTCGCCACAAGGCAGATCATCTTCACCGTGCCGGCGCTAGGCGTCATGCTGGCCGTTTCCTTCCTCGATTCCAGGGAAATCCGGCGCATGGCATTGATCATGCTGTGCCTGATGCTGGTGCTGATGGTGGCGGTGCTCTACATCGGCGTCGAGGTGAAGGGCGCGCGCCGCTGGGTGTCGCTTGCCGGCCTGTCGATCCAGCCTTCGGAATTTCTGAAACCCGCCTTCGTCATCATGTGCGCCTGGCTGTTTGCCGAGCACAAGCGCCAGCCCGACATTCCCGGCAATCTGTTCGCCATGCTGTTGCTAGTGCTGGTCGTGTCGTTGCTGGTGGCGCAACCGGACCTCGGCCAGACCATGCTGACGACCGGCACCTGGGGTATCATGTTCTTCATGGCTGGGCTGCCATGGCTGTGGATCGTGGCGCTGGGTGCCGCCGGTGTCGGCGGCGTCTTTGCCGCCTATACGGTGTTTCCGCACGTTGCCTTGCGCATCGACAAGTTCCTTACCGGCGAAGGCGACACGTTCCAGGTCGACATGGGACGCGAGGCGCTGATCAATGGCGGCTGGTTCGGCGTCGGGCCGGGCGAGGGCACCGTCAAGCGGGTCATTCCCGACAGCCATGCCGACTTCGTCTTCTCGGTCGCCGGCGAAGAGTTCGGGCTGATCATGTGCTTCTTCATCATGTCGATCTTTGCCTTCATCGTGCTGCGCGGCCTCAACACGGCGCTGAAGGAGCATGACGATTTCACCCGCTATGCGGTCGGCGGTCTCGTCACCGTCTTCGGCCTGCAGGCCGTCATCAACATGTGCGTCAACCTGCAACTTGTGCCGGCCAAAGGCATGACGCTGCCGTTCATCTCCTATGGCGGCTCCTCGCAGATCGCCATCGCCATCTCGATGGGAATGGTGCTGGCGCTGACACGCAAGCGGCCGGAAAAGCGCAAGCAGATGGGCTTTGGCCTGTCGCAGCGCGCCGTCCCGGCGGAGTGATATGGCCAGAGGCGTCATCCTTCTCGCGGCGGGCGGAACCGGTGGGCATCTTTTCCCTGCCGAGGCGCTGGCGCATGAGCTGAACGAGCGCGGCTGGTCGGTGCATCTGGCGACCGACGACCGTGCCGAGCGGTTCGCCGGCCATTTTCCGGCCGCCGCCATCCATCCGATCCAGTCGGCGACGATGGGTTCGAAAAATCCTTTTGCCGTGCTTGGCGCCTTCTGGAAAATCTGGCGCGGCGTGCGCCAGGCTTCCGCCATCATCGCCAGGATCAAGCCGGATGCCGTCGTTGGCTTCGGCGGTTATCCGACCTTGCCGCCGCTCTACGCGGCGACACGGCGCAAGGTGCCGACGCTGATCCACGAGCAGAACGCGGTGATGGGGCGCGCCAACCGGGCGCTGGCCGGTCGTGTCGATGCGATCGCCGGCGGCTTCCTGCCGCAGGACACCAGTGCCGCCGGCACCAAGACGGTGACGACGGGCAATCCGGTCAGGCCTGCCGTGCTGGAAGCGGCCAAGACGGCTTATGCGGCGTCGGCCGGGGAACAGCCGTTCCGACTGCTGGTGTTCGGCGGTAGCCAGGGCGCCCAATTCTTTTCCGACGCCGTGCCGGGGGCGATCGCGCTGCTTTCCGATACCCAGCGCAAGCGGCTGGTAATCACGCAGCAGGCGCGCGCGGACGACGTGGCGCGGGTCAAGGCGGCCTATGCGGCACTCGGCGTCGCCGCCGAGGTCTCGCCCTTCTTCACCGATATGGCGCAGCGCATGGCGGCCGCGCATCTGGTGATCTCGCGCTCCGGCGCTTCGACCGTCTCGGAGATCGCCGTCATCGGCCGGCCGGCGCTGCTGGTGCCTTACCCCTACGCGCTCGATCACGACCAGGCGGCGAACGCGGCGGCCCTTGCCGCCGGCGGCGGCGGCGAAGTGCACCCGCAATCCTCGCTTTCACCCGAACGCATCGCAGCGCTCCTCGGCGGGCTGATGGACCAGCCTGAGCGGCTTGTGGCGATGGCGGCGGGCGCGAAATCGGCCGGCCGGCCGAACGCGGCACGGTTGCTCGCCGATCTCACAGAGGCTATTGCGTCCAAAAAAACCGTTTCGGATTTCAGGAAGGGGACGCACGCATGAAGATGCCGCAGACCATCGGCCTTGTACATTTCATCGGCATTGGCGGCATCGGCATGAGCGGCATTGCCGAAGTGCTGCACAATCTCGGCTACAAGGTGCAAGGGTCCGACCAGGCCGAAAGCGCCAATGTGCAGCGGCTTCGCGACAAGGGCATCGAATGCTTCGTCGGCCACAAGGCCGAAAATCTCGGCGATGCCGAGGTGGTGGTCGTCTCGACGGCGATCAAGAAATCGAATCCGGAACTCAAGGCCGCGCGAGAAAAGCTGCTGCCGATCGTGCGCCGGGCAGAGATGCTGGCCGAACTGATGCGCTTCCGCCAGGCGGTGGCGATCGGCGGCACGCATGGCAAGACGACGACGACTTCGATGGTGGCGACCTTGCTCGATGCCGGTGGGCTCGATCCGACCGTCATCAATGGCGGCATCATCAATGCCTATGGCACCAATGCGCGCATGGGCGACGGCGAGTGGATGGTGGTCGAAGCCGACGAGAGCGACGGCACGTTCCTCAAGCTGCCGGCCGAGATCGCCGTCGTCACCAACATCGATCCCGAGCATCTCGATCACTATGGCAGCTTCGACAAGGTGCGCGAAGCGTTCCGCCAGTTCGTCGAGAACGTGCCGTTCTACGGTTTTGGCGTGATGTGCACCGATCATCCGGAAGTGCAGGCGCTGGTCAGCCGTATCGAGGACCGCCGCATCGTCACCTACGGCGAGAACGCGCAGGCCGATGTGCGCTTCACCAACCACCGCATGGCGGGCGCCATTTCGGAATTCGACGTGGTAATCCGCGATCGCAAAACCGGCGGCCAGACGACCATATCAGGCCTGCGCCTGCCGATGCCCGGCCGTCACAACGTGTCCAACGCGACGGCCGCGATCGCCGTCGCGCATGAGCTTGGCCTGTCGGCCGAGGCGATCAAGAAGGGCCTGTCGTCTTTCGCCGGCGTCAAGCGCCGCTTCACCCATACCGGCTCGTGGAACGGCGTCGACGTGTTCGACGATTACGGCCACCACCCGGTCGAGATCTCGGCGGTGCTGAAAGCGGCGCGCAGCGCCACCAAGGGTCGCGTCATCGCCATTGCGCAGCCGCATCGCTTCACCCGGCTGCATGATCTGTTCAACGAGTTTTCCGCCTGCTTCAACGACGCCGACACGGTGATGGTGGCGCCGGTCTACGCAGCCGGCGAGGAGCCGATCGACGGCGTCAGCTCGGACGCATTGGTGTCGCGCATCCGCGCCGGCGGCCATCGCGACGCGCGCTACATCGAAGGACCGGCAGCGATTGCGCCCATCATCCGCGATCTGGCCAAGTCAGGCGACTTCGTCGTCTTCCTGGGCGCCGGCAACATCACCCAATGGGCCTATGCATTGCCCAAGGAGCTTGGCGGGACCGTCTCATGATGCACGGCCAGGCCCTGATCGACAGACTTGGCGACCGGCTTGCCGGCCTGCGCGGCCGCATCACGCCGAATGCCGAGATGGACAAGATCACCTGGTTCCGTGCGGGTGGCCTGGCGGAAGCTCTGTTCCAGCCGGCGGACGAGGAGGACCTCGCCGCGTTCCTCAAAGCCGTTCCGGAGGAAATACCGCTGACCATCGTCGGCGTCGGCTCGAACCTTCTGGTCCGTGACGGCGGCATTTCGGGCTTTGTCATCAGGCTTTCGGCCAAGGGGTTTGGCGAAGCGGAAGTCATTTCGCCAATCAGGATCAAGGCTGGCACGGCCACGCCCGACAAGCGCGTCGCTGCGGTGGCGCTCGATGCCGGCATTGGCGGCTTTCATTTCTATCACGGCATTCCCGGCGCCATCGGCGGCGCACTGCGGATGAATGCCGGTGCCAATGGCGTCGAGACGCGCGAGCGCGTCGTCGAGGTGCGCGCGCTCGACCGCAAGGGCAATGTGCGGACGCTGAGCAATGCCGATATGGGTTATGCCTATCGTCATTCAGCAGCACCTGCCGGGCTTATCTTCACCTCGGCCGTGTTCGAAGGCTTTGCCGAGGACAAGGCCGCGATCAAGGCGGCGATGGATGCCGTGCAGAACCATCGCGAGACCGTGCAGCCGATCCGCGAGAAGACAGGTGGCTCGACCTTCAAGAATCCCGAAGGCACGTCAGCCTGGAAGGAGATCGACAAGGCAGGCTGCCGCGGCCTGATGATCGGCGGCGCGCAGATGTCGCCGATGCATTGCAACTTCATGATCAACACGGGAACCGCGACCGGCTACGACCTTGAATATCTCGGCGAGACGGTGCGCACGCGGGTGCTGGAGAATTCCGGTATCCGGCTGCAATGGGAAATCAAGCGCATCGGCAATTTCCGGCCGGGACATGCCGTGCAGGAGTTTCTCGGGCAGCTTCTTTAGCCCGCTTCGAACTTCATGTGACACATGAAGTTCGACGGTGCCAAAACGGCCCCAACCGTTGCCCCGAAGACTCAACGACACGCTTTTCGCATCCATTTTCTCAGAAAGTGAATCTCTCGGAATCGTAAGCACTTGCCAGTGAATCAACTCTCTGATTCTCTGTTCGAAAGCGTTTTCTGATTTGAGTCGTTCGACGCGTTACCCGCGTTTTCCGTCTGGGGGGCAACCTGCTGGGAGACTCGGACTCAATGTTGCGGAAAATCTTGGTTTTTGGTCCGCCGTGAGAGGGGATACCGGGGAATGAAGAGCAAGCATGTGGCCGTCCTGCTGGGTGGGTTTTCGTCCGAGCGGCCCGTGTCTCTGTCTTCGGGAAAGGCTTGTTCCGATGAGCTCGAGAAGGAAGGCTATCATGTCACGCGCGTCGATGTCGGGCGCGATGTCGGCTCCGTGCTTGCCGAACTCAAGCCCGATGTCGTCTTCAACGCGCTGCATGGCCCTTTTGGTGAGGATGGTACCGTCCAGGGCATTCTCGAGTATCTCGGCATTCCCTACACCCATTCCGGCGTGCTCGCCTCGGCTCTGGCCATGAACAAGGAGCAGGCCAAGCGGGTTGCCAAATCGGTCGGCGTCCCGGTCGCCGAATCGAAGGTCGCCAGCCGCTTCGCCATTCAGAGCAAGCATCCGATGAAGCCGCCCTATGTGGTCAAGCCGGTCAATGAGGGTTCGAGCTTCGGCGTCGTCATCGTGCATGAAGGCCAGTCGCATCCGCCGCAGGTGATCGGTTCGTCCGAATGGAAATATGGCGATACCGTCATGGTCGAGCGCTATATCCACGGTCGTGAGCTGACCTGCGCGGTAATGGGCGATGTGGCGCTGGGGGTCTGCGAGATCATCCCGACCGGCCATTCCTTCTACGACTATGATTCAAAATATGTCGCCGGGGGATCAAAGCACGAATGCCCCGCAAAAGTTTCACCGAATATTTACCAAAAAATACAAACACTGGCGCTCAAGGCTCACCAAGCGATCGGCTGTCGGGGCGTTTCCCGATCGGACTTCCGTTATGACGATCGGCATTCCGAAAACGGCGAGATTGTCTGGCTCGAGGTCAACACCCAGCCGGGTATGACGCCGACGTCTTTGGTGCCTGAAATCGCCGCCCAGGCCGGGCACTCGTTTGGCGATCTGTTGAGTTGGATGGTGGAGGACGCTTCGTGTCTGCGTTGAAATGGGGACAAGGTAGGGAGAGCGGCGCGGCCGAACCGACGCTGTTCGGCCTGCCGTTGTCGTCAGGCCATTTCGTGCTGCCGCGTATGCTTCGCCGCCCGGTGCGCATTCTGGCGCGCCTCGGTGTCGGTGAATTCCAGGCGCCACGCTTTTCCGCAGCCATGATGTCGGCCGTGCTGATCGCCTCGAGCAGCGCCTATGGCGCTTATCTCGGCGGCCATGTCGACGGCATCGTACAGAGCATCACCGCCCGCACCGGCTTTGCCGTCGATCAGGTCAAGGTGGTCGGCAATCGCCAGACCTCGGAGATCGATATCCTCGACAGGCTCGAACTCGACGGCTGGACATCGCTGATCGGCTTCGACGCCGAGGCCGCGCGGGAGCGTATCGACACCTTGCCGTGGATCGAGGTCGCGGCGGTGCGCAAGGTTTATCCGCACACTCTGGAAGTGCGTGTCGAGGAGCGCGCGCCCTTCGCGCTCTGGCAGCAGGGCGACGAGCTGTCTGTCATCGAGAAGGATGGCGCCGTGATCGCGCCGTTCTCAGGCGGCAAGCAGGTGCTTTTGCCGCTGCTGATCGGTACCGGCGCGCCGGCGAGCGCGCCCGACTTCCTGGCCAAGATCGAAAAATATCCCGAGCTGGCGAACCGGATCAAAGGCTACATCCGTGTCGGTGAGCGGCGCTGGGACCTGAAGCTGGACAATGGCATCACGGTCAAGCTCCCCGAGGACGATGAGGATCAGGCGCTCGCCGAACTCGTCAAGATGGACCACGAAAAGGGCCTGTTGTCGCGCGATATCGCCGCCGTCGACATGCGCCTGACCGACCGGCTGGTCGTGCAGTTGACGCCCGAGGCCGTGACGCAGCGCGAAGCCGCACTCAACGAAAAACCCAAGAGCCTGAAGCGCAAGCCGGAGACGAAGATATGAGCTGGCTTGGCGGTCATGGCGATGCCTCGTCGCGCCGGTCCGGCACCCTGACGGTGCTGGATGTCGGTTCGAGCAAGGTCTGCTGCATGGTGGCCAGGCTGAAGCCGAGCGATGACGGCAAGCTGCTGCGTGGCCGCTCGCACCGGATCCAGGTGATCGGCATCGGCCATCAGAAATCGCAAGGCGTGAAGTCGGGCGTCGTCGTCGATCTGGACCGCGCCGAGCATGCCATCCGCCTTTCCGTCGATGCGGCCGAGCGTATGGCTGGGCTGACGGTTGATTCGCTGATCGTCAACATGACCGCCGGCCGGCTGAAGAGCGAAGCCTTCTCGGCGACTATCAACCTTGGCGGCCACGAGGCAGACGAGGCCGACATCAAGCGCGTTCTCGGCGCTGGCGCCAAGCAGGCGCTGAAGGCCGAGCGCGAGGTGATCCATTCGCTACCCGTCGGCTTCTCGCTGGATGCGGAACGCGGCGTGCGCGATCCGCGCGGCATGGTCGGCGACGCACTCGGCGTCGACATGCATGTGCTGACCGGCGACGCCGCTCCGATGCGCAACCTGGAGCTTTCCATCAACCGTTCGCATCTGTCGGTCGAGCGCATGGTGGCGACGCCCTATGCCAGCGGGTTGGCGGCGCTGGTCGACGACGAACTGGAAATGGGCGCGGCCTGCATCGACATGGGTGGCGGCACGACCACGATCTCGGTGTTTTCGGAAGGCAAGTTCGTCCATGGCGATGCCATCGCCATCGGCGGCAACCATGTCACGCTGGATATGGCCAAGGGACTTTCGACCTCGCTCGATGCCGCCGAACGGCTGAAGGTGATGCATGGCTCGGCACTGCCGGGCAGCGCCGACGACCGCGACCTGGTCTCGATCCAGCCGATCGGCGACGATGGCGACGTGCCTTTGCAGATTCCGCGCTCGGTGATGACGCGCATCGTGCGCGCCCGCATCGATGAGACGCTGGAACTGCTGCGCGACCGGCTGAACAAGTCCGGCTACGGCAATGCGGTGGGCAAGCGTGTGGTGCTCACTGGTGGCGCCAGCCAGCTTGCCGGCCTGCCGGAGGCAGCGCGACGCATCCTGGGACGTAATGTGCGTATCGGCCGTCCGCTCGGCGTGGCCGGCCTGCCGGAAGCGGCGAAGGGGCCGGCCTTCTCGGCCGCGGTGGGGCTTCTGATCTATCCGCAGATGGCGAGTTTCGAGAGCCATCCGGCGAAAGGAATTTCCGGACTCAGAATGACCGGAACGGGCGGAAAACTGCATCGCATGAGTCAGTGGTTGAGAGACAGTTTCTAATTGACGGGGACAGCCCCATAGGCGGCCGCGGCGGCGAAGCGGCGTGAAAGGCAAAGGACGGAGACAATGACCATCAATCTGCAAAAGCCGGACATCACCGAGCTTAAGCCGCGCATCACCGTGTTCGGTGTCGGCGGCGGCGGCGGCAATGCCGTCAACAACATGATTACCGCCGGTTTGCGCGGTGTCGAGTTCGTGGTGGCCAACACCGACGCGCAGGCGCTGACCATGTCGAAGGCAGGCCGCCTGATCCAACTCGGCGCGCATGTCACCGAGGGCCTAGGCGCCGGCTCGCAGCCGGAAGTCGGCCGTGCGGCGGCGGAAGAGTGCATCGATGAGATCCTCGATCACCTGACCAACACCCATATGTGCTTCGTCACCGCCGGCATGGGCGGCGGCACCGGCACCGGTGCTGCTCCGGTCGTTGCCCGCGCAGCGCGCGAAAAGGGCATCCTCACCGTCGGCGTCGTCACCAAGCCGTTCCATTTCGAAGGCCAGCGCCGCATGAAGACAGCGGACTTCGGCATCGAGGAACTGCAGAAGTGCGTCGATACGCTGATCGTCATCCCCAACCAGAACCTGTTCCGGCTGGCCAATGACAAGACCACCTTCGCCGACGCCTTCGCCATGGCCGACCAGGTGCTCTATTCCGGTGTTGCCTGCATCACCGACCTGATGGTCAAGGAAGGCCTGATCAATCTCGACTTCGCCGACGTGCGCTCCGTCATGCGCGAGATGGGCAAGGCGATGATGGGCACCGGCGAAGCTTCTGGAGAGGGCCGTGCGATGGCCGCCGCCGAAGCGGCGATTGCCAACCCGCTGCTCGACGAGACCTCGATGAAGGGCGCCAAGGGCCTGCTGATCTCGATCACGGGCGGCCGCGACCTGACGCTGTTCGAAGTCGACGAAGCGGCGACCCGTATCCGCGAGGAAGTCGACCAGGACGCCAACATCATCCTGGGCGCTACCTTCGACGAGGAACTCGAAGGTGTCATCCGCGTCTCGGTGGTTGCCACCGGCATCGACAAGTCGGCGGCTGAAATCGCTGCTGCGCCGATCTCGATCCGCACGGCACCGCAGAAGCCGGTCAGCCGCCCGGCCGTTGCCGCGGTGGAAAGCCGCCCAGTGCCGGTCCAGCAGACCATGTACGAACCGCGCGCCGCTGACCCGGTTGCCGAAGCCATCCAACTGGCCGAAGCCAATGCCGCAGCCATGGCTCAGGCGCGCCCGGCGCCGGTTGCTCCCGCTGAAGATTTCCGCCCGCAGCGCAAGATCTTCCAGGCGCCGCCAGCCC